>NC_014934.1:2444176-2749698 GCF_000186265.1 Cellulophaga algicola DSM 14237 | reverse complement strand
AAATCCATGTAGAGAATTTTGATTCTCCTTTAAAGGTAGCTAAAGAATGATATGCCTTCACAAAAGTATCTTGCGCAACTTCCTCTGCATTTTCTCTAGTACTTGTCACTTTAAATGCAACCGTAAAAACCATATGCTTATACCGATCAATCAATATAGAAAAAGACTGAGCATCTCCTCTTAATGTTTTATCTATATAATATTGATCTTGGTGGTTGCTCATTTAATTGATTAGACGAATAAAAAACAATCATGGTTACATAATTCATTAAAAAATATAATTTATGTAACCATGATAAAAAAATAATCGTCCTATACTTGAACGTATTAAATTAATCAATTAAAAAACAATCAGCATGGCAGTAGCAATTTTAATCCCCGTTAGCTTTTTTTTATTAGTATTTGGAATAACTTACCTCTATTATTCAACGCGCAATAGAGAACGCATGGCTCTTATTGAGAAAGACTTAGATGCCACTATTTTCAACAAAGCCAAACGCGAAAACACATCTCCTGTATGGAAAATATTTATTTTAAATTTCTCCTTACTATTAATTGGTGTAGGATTGGCAATATTCATAGCCTCCATTTTGGTGGCTAATATTGGGGTACCCTCTGAAGTTGCCTATCCGGCTACTATCTTTTTAATGGCAGGCATTGCCCTTTTAGCAGGTTTCTTTGTGAGCAAAAAACTAACTAGCTAGACAAAAAACACCTTATTTTAAAAACCATCATAGTTATCTATGATGGTTTTCTATCTTTATAACATGAAGGTAATTTCAACCAACTTAGGAAAATCAACCACCATACTATGGAATGGTAAAGAAGAACAAACGGGGATCTACAAATACCCTACCTCAGAAGCTATACAGCTCCTAAATGAAGATGTTGCCAATGATACTGTAATTGATAGGAAACACCATGGTGGTGTTAATAAGGCATGCTACCTGTATTCTGCAGATCAATATCCGTATTGGAAAAACCTCTATCCTAATTTAGGATGGGATTGGGGAATGTTTGGAGAAAACTTAACCATAGAAGGCCTTGATGAGTCTGAGTTACGGATTGGTGCTACTTACAAGTTAGGTACAGCCTTAGTACAAATTACCCAGCCAAGGGAGCCTTGCTATAAACTAGGCATTCGTTTTAATGATTCTAAAATCATCAAGCAATTTGTAACTCATAACTATCCCGGTACCTACGTTAAAGTTTTGGAAACAGGAACGGTTACCACCGGTGATGATATGATCCTTATATCCCAATCAAAAAACAGCTTAACCATTAATCAATACTATCAATTTTTATTTGCTAAAACTAAAGACCCTGAAGTAATTCAATTAATTTTAAGCAATGATACTTTACCTGAATACAAAAAAGAAAGATTACGAAACTCACTAAAAACTCAATAATATTATGAAAAAAATTTTAATCCTTAGTTTATGCGTATTCAGCCTATATTCTTGCAAAGATGAGGTTAAAAAAGAACCTGCTGTTGCCATAAACAATACCGAATTTGATGATGTCCTTGATGATTATTTTGAAGAAAGTTTAAAATTATATCCTTTGAATGCTACCTCGCAAGGAGATACGCGTTACAATGATATGTTACCAAATTTTTTAAGCGATGAATTCAGAACTTCTGAAAATGATTTTTACTCTAGCTATAAAAAAACACTTGCCGAAGTAGACGATAAATTGCTTACCTCTAGTCAGCAAATGAGTAAGGAAATTTTACTTTGGGAATGTGACCGTAATTTGGAACGTTTAGGGTTTAGAGAAGAACTACTTCCTATCAATCAAATGTGGACCATGCAATTAATGATGGGCCAATTAGCAAGTGGCGCAAGCTCTCAACCTTTTAAAACCGTTGAAGATTATGACAATTGGTTAAAAAGATTAGAGGACTACACCTCTTGGTTGGCTAGTGCTAAAGTAAGAATGGAAGAAGGTATTAAAACAGGTCATGTGCTACCAAAATCTTTAGTCGTTAAGATTACACCACAGTTAAAAGACATGACAGAGCCTAATTTAGACAATCACTTGTTTTTTACTCCTATAAAAAATATGCCAGATAGTTTTTCTGATGTAGATGTAGACCGTTTAACAGAAGCTTATTCTGCAATGATTTCTGAAAAAATTATTCCTGCATATCAAAGTATATATGATTTTATGAATACGGAATATATGGCAGCTGCTAGAACTACTAGTGGTATAGAAGGCATTCCTAATGGAAAAGAATATTATGACTATTCTATAAAATTGTACACGACGACAGACATGACTGCCGATGAGATACACCAATTAGGTTTAAGTGAAGTAGCACGTATTTCTTCTGAAATGGAAAAAATTAAAAAAGAGGTTGGTTTTGAAGGTGATTTAAAAGCATTCTTTGATTTTGTTCGGAATAAAAAAGAACTAATGCCTTTTACTTCTCCCGAACAAGTTATTGAAAACTTTAAGGTCATACATGAGAAAATGAAGCCTCAAGTAGATAAGCTTTTTGGCAACCAGCCTAAAACGCCTTTTGAAGTTAGAAGAACTGAAGCGTTTAGAGAAGCTTCTGCTAGTGCAGAATACAACCCTGGATCTATTGACGGTACACGACCAGGTATTTTTTATACTCCTATACCAGACGTTACCAAATACAATATGTACTCCGATGAAGATTTATTCTTACACGAAGCTATTCCTGGGCATCACTTTCAAATTTCATTAACACAAGAAAATGAAGAACTTCCTAAATTTAGAAAAACATTATGGTATAGCGCTTATGGAGAAGGTTGGGCTTTATACACAGAGTCTTTAGGTAAAGAGCTAGGACTATACACAGATCCTTACCAATATTTTGGAATGTTAGGAGCAGAAATGCACAGAGCTATCCGTTTGGTTGTAGATACAGGTTTACATTCTAAAGGATGGACCAGAGAGCAAGCTATTCAATACTCTTTAGCTAACGAAGCAGAATCTGAAGCAGGTATTACTTCTGAAATTGAACGCTACATGGCCAACCCAGGGCAAGCCTTATCTTACAAAATAGGACAGCTTAAAATTATGGAGTTACGCGCTAAAGCAGAAAAGGAATTAGGCGATAAATTTGATATTAAAGCATTTCACAACCAAGTATTAGAAACAGGCTGTGTACCCTTAGCTTTATTAGAAAAGAAGATCACTACTTGGATTTTAAATTCTAAATAATAAATTACAAAAAATTGGAAAAAATAAAAAGGGGAGCTTTCGCTCCCCTTTTAGGTTTAAAAAAATTAACTCAACTTAACTTAAAACCAAATTTTCAATATTATATACTTACGTTTTGCCTGTAAACTCCGTTAGCATTTTTCACTGTGATCGTATAATCACCTTTGTGAGCCGTCTTAAAGTTTACTGCTTTTTCAACAATTAAAGTATCCGCTATTTTTTGAGTGAATAAAACTCTATCATTAGAATCATAAACTTTTATTTCAACATCCATTTTATCTACGTTTAATAGATTAACGAATATCATACCATCTTTCATTCTAAAAACAGGCTTAATTACCTCGTCTTTGTTTAGAATACGAATAGACTCACCATCAATTAATATAGCATAGGTAGTTACTAGAGTCATATCATCTACTCTGAAAGTATAAACTCCTTTTTCTAATTTACTAAGGTCGAATTTTTTACGAAGAGAACTACTCTTCAAATTACTATTAGAATAGATAACATTATTCTTACTATCTATAAATTGAATTTTTGTGTCTTTAGATACAATGTCTAATTCGAAAATTAAACTTTTTGCTTCCTTATCGGCTGCAACATTTAATTTTAGTTCACTGGCTGAAGCTGTAAAAGTACTGAACACTAAAGCGGCAATTGCGGTAAATTTTAGAACTTTTTTCATAACTATTTGTATTTGGAGGGTTTCTCAATTATTTACATGACAAATGTATGACGGATATGTACATGAAAGTGATGCAGGGTTTTCCACTTTCTATGCTATTTTAACATCAATACAATTCTAATATGACCTTAACGTTAATATAACATACATTATAGGTAACTTTGCACCATAGAAGCAAAATGAAGCCTATATCTAATCTTTTAAAAACAAAAAAAGCATGTTACTACAAAAACCTACATTTGAAGTCATTGCTCCAGATTTTGGACATTCTTTTACGTATCAAAAATTTGATGAGGACAATCCTAATATGAATACGGTATGGCATTACCACCCAGAATTAGAACTAGTCTATATTAATGGTGGTTCTGGAAAACGACAAATTGGTAGCCATGTATCGTATTATAATGATGGCGACCTTATATTAATAGGATCTAATCTTCCTCATTGTGGCTTTACAGATGGAGCAACAGGCAACAAGGCAGAGACTGTTGTACAGATGAAACAAGACTTTCTTGGTTTTGATTTTTTCAATATTCCTGAGATGAAAAAAATTCAAACCATTTTTGAAGCGTGTAAAGGCGGAATAGCTTTTTACGGAAAGACAAAAAAGAAAATTGGCGAGAAAATAGAAATTTTAGAATATCAAACAGATTTTCAAAAGCTACTTTCTATCCTTAATATATTAAATGAATTAGGGAACTCTGAAGAATTTAAATTATTGAACGCAGAAGGGTTCTCTATGGAATCTTCTATGAAAGATAATGACCGTATTAATATGGTGTTCAATTTTGTGAAAGAAAATTTTAAAGAAGAGATTACCTTAGAAAAAATTGCAGATTTAACGAGTATGACGGTTCCTTCTTTCTGTAGGTATTTTAAGAAGATTACAAAAAAGACCTTTGTACAGTTTGTAAATGAATACCGTTTAGTACATGCTTCAAAACTTTTAGCAGAGAAACCTATGAGTATTGCAGATGTTGCTTTCCAAAGCGGATTTAATAATTTCTCACATTTCAACAAATCTTTCAAACAGTTTACAGGGCAAAATCCTTCTGAGTATAGAAACCAACTAAAGTCAATCATACAATAATGGCCAATCTTTTTTCTGAAGCGCTTCCCTTAAAGCTACCAGATAGTGACCTTATATACTATCCTAATTTTTTTGATGCCCTTTCTGCTACTGAATATTTTAAAATTCTCAAAGAAGAAACACCTTGGCAACAAGATGATATTACTGTATTTGGCAAGAAATATGCACAACCAAGATTAACGGCATTGTATGCTACTAATGATTTACCGTATTCCTACTCCAATATTACCATGCATCCGCATCCTTTCTCTAAGGAGCTTTTACAAATTAAAGAGGAAGTAGAAAAAGTTGCGCAAACAAATTTTACTACATGTTTGTTAAACTTATATAGAGATGGTAAAGACAGTAATGGTTGGCATGCAGATAATGAAAAAGAATTAGGAAAAAACCCTATAATAGCTTCCATTACCCTTGGTGAAGAGCGCTATTTTCACTTAAAACACAGAACCAACAAAAATTTAAAACATAAACTTTTGTTGGAACATGGTAGCCTCTTACTTATGAAAGGAACAACACAGCAGCACTGGTTGCATCAAATACCTAAAACAGCTAAGCCTATTCAAGAGAGAATTAACCTAACTTTTAGGGTTGTTTATTAAAGCTGAGTCTATTTAAAAAGCTCATTTAAGACCTTTGCTAAACGCAACCCACCTTTTTGCAATTGCGTTTCTACAAGTCCCCAATACTTATAACTATAGGCGTAGCCTAGTTTTTCACCTACTTCAACAGAACCGTATAATTCTGTTGCTAAACCTTTAGATTCTTCGACCCATGTAAAAACATCACCTTCTTGAATTCCCTTCACCTCATCTTTTGTTAGCTCTGGCAAGTTATCTGCAATTTCAGTAAAACTCATTCCGTAGTCATCAATCATATTACTGTCCCAAAGTCGGTGTAAATTAGATCCTTTTCCAAACCACTGAACTTGAATATCATTACCCCCTTTATCTTCTTGCTTTCCCACATGCATAGGCTGGTGTAAATCTCCTAATAAATGCACTAGAAATTTAAGGTAGAATACTTTATCTTCTTGCGTACTATTTTTGTCTTTTACGATAGCGACACATTTTTGAATTCCCGAAACAATATCTCCGTATGGGCTAGGCTCTACCTCTGTATATTTTTTATCTGCAGGATAGTTTACATAATGCCAAGCGCTAAACTCTCTGTACTTTTTATCGGATTTTATATCATCTGCAAAAGTAGAAACCAAAGCCAAACTTTGTCCATCTAATAATTTAGCAATTGCTTTTTTTGCTTTTTTGTTTAAGTGACGTTGTGCAACTTCACCTGTTGTTCTATGCCCCGTTTTTGACCACTCCCCTTCTGTAGAGAAAACAAATTGAATGGATAGGGTTAATAATAAAATGGTAATTTTCTTCATCAATTTAAAATTTGCGCAATCTTTACACTTTTATACACTCAAAAATAAACATTACAACCTTAATGTATCATTAAGTCGTATATAGTTTTAACTATTTTAACTAAAAAAATTACCCGCGTGATTTTCAAAAAAATTAAATCTCCAATTCTAAGGTACTTACTTATTGCGATACTAAGCGTATTTCTATTTTTTATCCTATTTATAGGAAGTATTCAAATAGGCCTATGGGGTAGTTTACCAAGTAAAAAAGAGTTAAGCAATTTAGAATATCAAAAAGCAAGCGAAGTATATGCCGCAGATAGCACACTAATTGGTAAATATTATTTATTTGACAGACAACCCATTGCCTTTGAAGAATTTCCTGAAAACCTTTTAGACGCTTTAATTGCCATTGAAGATGAACGTTTTTATACCCATTCCGGAGTTGATTACCCAAGTTTAATGCGCGTGGCGTTTAAATCTATTCTGATGCAAGACCAAAGTTCTGGTGGCGGAAGTACGATTACTCAACAGTTAGCGAAAAACCTATACCCTAGAGAAGAACGAAAAAAAACTAATATTGCCGTAGATAAAATTAAAGAGATGTTTATTGCTTCTCGGCTAGAAGACCTCTATAGTAAGGAAGAACTCTTATATCATTATTTAAATACGGTAAGTTTTGGTGATAATACGTTTGGTGTAGAAAGTGCTTCCTTAAAATTTTTTAATAAAAAGGCAAAGAATTTAAATACAGAAGAAGCAGCTGTTTTGGTAGGCATGTTAAAAGCTACTTATGGGTATAATCCTAGAGTTTTCCCTGAGAATAGTT
This sequence comes from Cellulophaga algicola DSM 14237, assembly GCF_000186265.1. Lineage (NCBI taxonomy): Bacteria > Pseudomonadati > Bacteroidota > Flavobacteriia > Flavobacteriales > Flavobacteriaceae > Paracellulophaga > Paracellulophaga algicola. Next base: position 2,742,536 of record NC_014934.1, on the reverse strand, counting down.
TAAAAAGAAGAAACTTGGTATTACAAGCCATGCAAAAAAATAACTACCTATCAGAAAAACAAAAAGACAGCTTAACCGCATTACCCCTAAAATTAGATTATAAAGAATTTAATTATAATGATGGACTAGCTCCATATTTCAGAGAGGAAGTCCGCAAGCAATTGTTAGCTTGGAGTGCTACACAAAAAGAGAATGGTCAGGAGTATAATATTTACACCTCTGGCTTAAAAATTTATACTACTTTAGATTATAAAATGCAACAACTAGCGGAAGAAGCTATGGTTGCTCATTTGACAGTTTTACAAAAAGATTTTGAAAAAAGTTATGGAAAAAATGCACCATGGCTAACGAATAAAAAATTATTAGACAAGCTCTTAAAGAGAACCAGTGCCTATAAGAGACTAAAGAAAAATGGACTTTCTGAAGGTCAGATTTTAGATTCACTAAGTATTAAAAGAAAAATGATGCTCGCAGATTGGGAAAGCGAAAAAACTGTTGAAGCTAGTACATTAGATAGTTTACAGCATTATCTTAAATATTTAAACACCGGATCACTAGGAATAGACCCAACATCTGGAGCTGTAAAAACTTGGATTGGCGGCGTTAATTTTAAATACTTTAAATACGATCATATTTCACAGAGTAAGCGCCAAGTAGGGTCTACTTTTAAGCCTATAGTATATACTGCCGCCTTAGAAAATGGTCTAGCACCCTGTACTTATTTTTCCGCACAAGAGGTAGCTTATGAAAATTTAAAAGGATGGTCTCCTAGTAATTCTGGTAATAAAGATGAAGCCTACTTAAATTATTCTATGGAGCAAGCATTGAGTAATAGCGTAAATACGGTAGCCGTAAAAGTTTTAGAAGAAGTTGGTGTATTAAAAGTTATACGGCAGGCAAATAAAATGGGCATTTTAGAAAAACTACCTAGTGAACCTTCTTTAGCCTTAGGAACTGGAGAAATAAAAATTACAGAACTCGCAGGAGCGTATGCCTCTTTTGTAAATAACAGCAAACCGGTAACCCCTTATTTAATTCAAACAATCAGCAATAGTAAAGATTCTATTTTAGAAACATTTAAACCTAAAGTTGCAGAAGTAGAAGCTTTTTCTTCAGAAACAAGGCAAACCATGATAGAGATGATGAAAGAAACTATCAATTCTGGTACTGCTTCTAGATTGAGAGACACTTATAATCTACCGAATGCTATTGCGGGAAAAACCGGAACTACACAAAATAATAAAGATGCCTGGTTTGTTGGTGTAACTCCAAAGCTCGTGCACATTACTTGGGTAGGATTAGATAATCATGAATTAGGTTTTAAAAGTACTAGTTTAGGGCAAGGTGCAAATGCTGCCCTTCCTATGTTTGCCTTATTAATGCAAAAACTAAACAAGGATAAAGAATTTAATGCGATTACTAAAGCTCAATTTGAAACCCCATCTGATAAAGTCCTAGAAAACCTCAGCTGTGACCCTATAAAAAAAGATGGATTCTTAAAGCGTTTATTTAAAAATCCTGAGAAGAAAAAGACTAAAAAATTCAAGTCTAATTAATTAGACTTGAATTTTAATAATAATAATAATATCCTCTTGTTATTAAATACACCTTTTTAGTGTATAAAAAAACTACATATTCCAATACTCATCCTTAATGGAGATAAAGATATTCAAGTTGATATTACTAACGCTCAAAACTTAAAAGCCGCACAAGCCAATGCATCTTTGATGATTATCCCTAACATGAATCATATCATGAAAGAAGAAGACACTGAGGTCACAGGTCTAGAGGGTTACTTTGACCCTAAATATCCTATTTCAACAAAAATGATAGCAGCGGTACTTCAATTTATTTCACAATAAGTAGTAGAAAAGGGTTTATTTACAACTATAGGGCACTTCTTTAATGTTTTATAACAAAATAAACGCTTAAATTTGAGAACCAACGAAACCAACCCTAATGTTCAAGTTCTCTTTATATTGCCTCTTTTTCCTAATAACCTTATCTGTTTTAGCCCAAAATGAGGACAAACAGATTAACATTAAATACATTCCAGAAATTCCGCAGATAGATGGTATTTTAGATGAGCGTGTTTGGGAGAAAGCAGAAAGTGCCACAAAATTTCAACAATATTTTCCATCAGATACCATACTTGCTCAGAAAGATACCGACATCAGAATGTTTTATGATGGCACTCATTTATATGTGGGTATTCGCTTAGAAACTACAGGAAGTAACTACGTAACTCCATCTTTAAAAAGAGATTTTAGCGCTGGCGGGAATGACAATATAAGCTTACTATTTGACACCTTTAATGATGGTACCAATGCCTTTCTATTTGGTATAAATCCGTTTGGGGTTATTCGCGAAGCCTTAATTTCTAATGGCGGTGGCAGTGATGGTGGCTTCAATACTTCATGGGATGTTAAATGGAAAGGAGAAGCTAGAAGCTTTGAGAACTATTATACTGCTGAGCTTGCCATACCGTTAACCTCTTTTAAATTTAAAGAAGGAGAAACCAAATGGCGCTTTAATAGCTATAGGTTTGATACCCAAAATAATGAAACAAGTACTTGGGCCAAAATTCCACAAAACCAATCTATCTATAGTTTGGCATTTATGGGAGAAATGACTTTTGAAAAACCCTTAGGAAAGTACAGAACGCCAATTGCCATTATACCTTATGTAAATACGCTTGCTCAGAAAAATTTTGAAACCAATGCCAGTAGAACCAATCTTAAGTTTGGTGGTGATGCTAAGGTAGCTATTGGTAATGGGATGAATTTAGACATCACTTTAAATCCCGATTTCTCTAATGTAGAAGTAGATAATGTATTTACGAACCTTACTCGTTTTGAAGTATCCTTACCTGAAAAACGGCAATTTTTCGTAGACAATAGCGATCTCTTTTCTAGTTTTGGAGGTAGTCAAGATGCCAATCCGTTTTTTTCTAGACGTATTGGTATTGCAAGAGATAAGGATAACAACTCCATAGAAAACAAAATTATTGGTGGTTTTCGTTTAAGTGGTAAGCTTAGTAAGGATTGGCGCTTGGGTTTTCTAAATCTTCAAACGGCCGAGGATTTGGAAAATGAAATTCCCTCTAACAATAATTCCATGTTTGCGCTACAGCGCAAAGTATTCTCTAGGTCTAATATTGGCTTATTTTTTATTAACCGAGAAGCGTTTAAATCGTATGATTTTGTAGCTCCAGAAGATCGGTACAATAGAGTTTTAGGAATAGACTATAATCTAGCTTCTGCGGACAATACTTGGAACGGTAAGTTTTATATACATAAATCCTTTCAGCATGATTCCGATAGCAAGGATATTTCTACAGGTGCCTATATGTCTTACAATAGTAGAAAATTTAATGTTTTTTCCGATTGGGTATATATTGGAGATGACTTTAGGTCTGACCTCGGTTTTATAAGAAGAACAAATATTTTTAAGTTCGTAACGGGATTTGAACGCGTATTTTGGCCTACCGCAAGTAAAATTAATAGTCATAGCTTTGAAGTGTTTCCTATTTTTACCTTAAATCCTGAGCTAGATTTTAAAACAACAGATTACACGGTACGTGCTTCTTGGGGGGCCGAATTTGTAAACCAAACCGAATTTAATTTCAGTGTAGACACCAACTATACGTATCTCGTTAACGGGTTTGATCCTAGCAGAACTAAAGATGCTATTGCATTACCTGCAAATTCTGAATACACGTACGCTACAGCTGCAATTAATTTTAGTTCTGATTCTAGGAAAGCATATTCCTATTCTTTAGAACAATCTTATGGTAATTTCTTTAATGGGACAAGGTCTTCTTCTGCCGCGGAAATGACGTTACGTTTACAACCAAAAGCGGCTATCTCATTTTTGGTGAGTTATGATAAAATAACACTCCCAGCTCCCTACTCTAGTGCAGATTTTTGGTTAGTAAGTCCTAGTTTTGAGTTTACATTTAGCAAATCAATCTTTTGGTCTACCTTAGTACAATATAGTAATCAGCGGAATAATTTAGGTTTTAATTCTCGGGTACAATGGCGTTTTGCTCCCTTATCAGATTTATTCATTGTGTATAATGATAATTATATTGTAAATAATTTTGAACCAAGAAATAGGTCAATAAACTTAAAATTTACATATTGGCTAAATATTTAAAAAAAACAATTTGAAATATAAGATTCTTTGCTCCGATTTAGATGGAACATTACTTTCTACAAAAAGTGATGTTTCTGAAGTAACCATATCAGAAATTAAACGAATTAAAGACGCTGTAAAAATATATTTAGTTTCGGCCAGAATGCCTAAATCTATGACGTATTTACAAAAGGATTTAGGAATAGAAAACCAACCTATCGTATGTTATAACGGCGCATTAATCCTACACGGAAATACAATTTTAGATTCTGTAACTATTCCTCTTAGACTTCTAAAAGAACTTTATAGCCATACAGAAAAACATGCAATTAAATTAGGCCTTTATTATGCTGATGAGTGGTATGTTGAGGAAACTTCTGAGCGTGTCCAAAAAGAGATTAAGTACACCAAAGCAACACCAGAATTTAGACCAACACCAGCTACATTTCAAGATTGGCGCTCTAGAAAAGTTGATGGAGCTCATAAAGTAATGCTTATGGGTACAAAAGATTCTTGTGATGCTATTTTTCCTGAACTAGAAAGCAGGTATGGTGATGCTATTGCCACCTACCGTTCTAATGATACGTTAATTGAAATAGCTCCAAAAAGTGTGACTAAACTTTCTGCCATAAAAACATTATTAAAAGCAGATGAAGATTTAGCCGATGTCATAGCATTCGGAGACAATTATAATGATATGGATATGCTTCAATATGTAGGTTGTGGCGTTGCTGTAGGTAATGCAAGAAATGAAGTTAAGAACATCTCTAATTATATTGCAGAAGAAAATACAGCACACGGCGTAGCTAAATTTATTAAAGAACATCTTTGCGATTCCCTATATTTATAAAAAATTACCCTTGATATTTTAATGTATGAATGAAATTTTAATTACGAATGATGCAGTTGTTTTTGGATTATTAGCACTTTGCCTTGGATTTATATTTTATACCTCTTCATTGACAACAGGTTTCTGGAGTAAATTTTATAATATAGTCCCTGCGGTATTAATGTGTTATTTATTACCTGCAATCTTAGCTAGTTGTCATATTATTTCAGACGATATCTCACAACTTTATTTTATGGCTAGCAGGTATCTTTTGCCAGCAGCCCTTGTTTTAATGACTTTAAGTATAGACCTTAAAGCCATCTCTAATTTAGGCTCTAAAGCCTTAATTATGTTTTTAACAGGTTCTGTCGGAATTATTATTGGCGGACCTATAGCGATTTTACTTGTTTCTATTTTTTCTCCTGAAACCGTTGGTGGTAATGATTTTGATGCTATTTGGAGAGGACTTTCTACTATCGCAGGTAGTTGGATTGGTGGCGGTGCAAACCAAGCTGCCATGTTAGAAATTTTTAAATACAATCCAGATGAATATGGCAAAATGGTACTGGTAGATATTGTCGTTGCTAATGTATGGATGGCCGTTATTTTATTTGGAGTAGGAAAAACAAAAGCTATTGATAAATGGTTGAAAGCAGATACGTCTGCTATAGAAACCTTGAAAGTAAAGGTAAGTGCCTTTACTGCAAAAATAACGCGTGTACCAACGTTAAATGATTATATGATGATGCTGTGTTTTGCATTTACTGCTGTTGGAGTATCTCATTATTTTGGAGACAACATAAGTGAGTATCTTACTAAAAATAGCAGTGCTGTTGCAGACCCAAGTAATTTCCTGTCTTTCTTAGGCTCTAATTTCTTTTGGATGGTAGTTATAGCTACTGCTTCTGGAATACTATTATCTTTTACAAAAGCGAAAAATTATGAAGGTGCAGGTGCCAGTAAAATAGGAAGTATCTTTATTTATATTCTAGTAGCTACTATTGGTATGAAGATGGATCTTACTAAAATATTAGAAAACCCAGGGCTACTTGTTGTTGGTTTTATATGGATCACCATACATGCCTTATTACTAATCTTAGTCGCTAAACTCATAAAAGCACCCTACTTTTTCTTAGCCGTAGGTAGCCAAGCTAATGTAGGCGGCGCTGCATCTGCTCCCGTAGTAGCTGCTGAGTTTCACTCATCCTTAACCTCTGTTGGTGTTTTACTGGCTGTATTTGGTTATGTCGTTGGCACAGGTGGCGCCCTACTTTGTGCATATCTTATGGAATTAGCTTCCAAAATGTAATATTGTGCATAAATAATTTATGTACACGTGTATTTATACCAAATTGAAATAAAAAAATAGTGATATTTGCCCACCAAAATTAATACCATGAAGAACATTTTCTTACTGTCCGTAGTTGGACTTTTCTTAATTTCCTGTTCAGGAGATTCTAAAAATTCAATGACTATAAACGGATCTATTAAAGGTTTAAAAAAAGGAACTCTTTACCTACAACAATTACAGGATACTATTTTAGTAAACCTTGATTCTTTAGAAATTAAAGGACATGGAGATTTCAGTTTTAATACACCAATTGCAAATCCAGATATCTATTATTTATATCTTGTAAAAAATGATCATAACGATATTAATGATCGCATTACATTTTTTGGAGAACCAGGAATTATTACCGTAGATACCGCTTGGGATACTTTTGATACTTCTGTAAAAATTTCGGGCTCTAAAACAAATGAAAAATTAGAAGAATACAAGAAAGGAATGTCAAGATATAACGCGAAAAATTTAGAAATTTTACAAATGCGTTTTGACCCTAAAGTCAATAAAGATTCTATTGCTTTAGATTCTTTAGTAAAATTGTCTGATAAGAATATTTACCGAAGTTATGCTTATGCCCTAAACTTTGCGCTAAATAACAAAGATTCTTATATAGCTCCCTACATTGCTATTAAAGAAGTTGCAGATGCTAATGTGAAGTATTTAGATTCAATTCATAAAATGCTTACTCCCGAGGTTGCAGCTTCTAAATACGGAAAAGAACTTAAAAAATATCTTGAAGAGATAAAGAAAGATAAATAGTTTTCATTCTTGTATAAAAACAAAAAACCATCCAATTACTTGGATGGTTTTTTTATTGAAGTTAAGTAAGTCTTAACCTAATTTATTTAGTTTTTCTACTAGAACTGTAGCTTTTTCTTCTAATTCAGATTTAACACCATTTAAATGCTTACTTCTGTTTTCTACACTTTTCATATTTACTTTAGCGATTAATTCATCAAAAACACTAATAGCATCATCAATAAGAGCAGAACCTTCTTTAGAACTTTTCTTACCATTTGAAGCTTCCCAGAAATATACTGCTTCTATAATATCTCCTAGAACGTAATTAATATCTTTCTTTAAATCTTGTATACTTGCCATTTTACTAATTTTATTTTTTGCAAAAGTAATCTTTTTACAAGTATATCAACACATTAAAGCATTTTTTATATCGTAACTTCTAAAAGTGTAGCTCTTTTAGATTTTAATTCTATTGATTTTGAATTAGCTGAAACTAAAACAGTTTCCCCTTTTTTAACGGTAGCTTCTCCAAATTCATTCGCAACGATCGCTTCACCAGATACACACATATAAATAGTAAAAGAATCACGGCTTGAAATATCTTGCTTTAAATTCTTTGTAAGATTGATGTAATTTGTTTTAAAATACGGGCAATCTACCATCTCATTTACGGTATCTGTAGTGGTATCATACGCTACTTTAAAATCATCCTTTTTAGTATAATCCATTGCGTCCAATGCCATTTCGGTATGCAATTCGCGTAAATTACCGTCTTTATCTTTTCTATTAAAATCAAAAACTCGATAAGTAACATCTGATGTTTGTTGAATTTCTGCCAAAACAACTCCTGCTCCAATAGCATGAATTTTTCCGGTATTGATAAAAAAGGTATCGCCTTCTTTTACTTTCTCGTAATTTAATAAATCTAAAAGTTTATCGTTTTCTATGCTTTTTTGATATTCTTCTTTGGTAACATCTTTATTAAAACCTACGATTAAATCTGCCCCTTCATCAGCATCCATAATATACCACATTTCGGTTTTTCCGAAAGAATTATGACGCTTTTTAGCAAGCTCATCATTAGGGTGTAATTGAATAGATAAATCTTGTTTAGCATCAATAAACTTAATCAATATCGGAAATTCTTTTCCAAAACGCGACACTACACTTTTCCCTAAAACTTCCTCAGCATTGGTATCTATTAAGTCTTGAAGAGATTTTCCTGATAATTCTCCATTAGAAACTACAGATATATCTCCTTTAACCGTTGATATTTCCCAGCTTTCACCAGTAATATCATTTTCAATAGGCTTGTCAAAAATATCACCTAATTTGGTTCCTCCCCAAAGGCGTTCTTTTAATATAGGATTAAATTTTAAAGGGTATATAGTCATGATTTCAATATTAACTTATTCTATTTTATTTATTCGTTATCACCTCTGTAAGTAACAAAATTTCTAGGAGTCTCATACAAAACTACTTCTAAATCTTTATCACTTGTAATATGTGGTCTTAATTTATCATAGATAACTACGGCAATATTCTCTGCTGTAGGGTTTAAATTTTTAAATTCAGGAACCTCTACGTTTAAATTTTTGTGATCAAAAGCATCTTCAATCTCACTTTTAATTAAATCTTTTAAAATTTTCACATCGATTACAAAGCCTGTTTCAGGATCTATTTTACCGGTAACACTAACAATTAATTCATAATTATGACCATGAAAATTAGGGTTATTACACAATCCAAAAATAGTGTCATTTTTTTCAAAACTCCAATCAGGGTTGTACAATCGATGAGCAGCGTTAAAATGTGCTTTTCTACTTACTTTTACTTTCATGATTCAAATTTATGTTGGGTAATGTAACTATAGAATTTTTCGAAAATAATTTTAAACCAAGCGGTGTAGTGGTCTGGATTTGCGGCAATATCATTCTTGACATCTTCCGGCAACATCCATTTCCAGTCTGCTACTTCTTCGGGATTAATTTCTGGTGGATTATCAAAATAACCTACCATTACATGATCAAGTTCATGTTCTGTTAAACCATTATCAAAAGGTGCTTTGTAGATAAATGAGAATAATTCTTTCAAATCAGTTTCAAATCCCATTTCTTCTTGGAGCCTTCTTTTCCCTGCCTCGATATTTGTTTCTCCAACACGTTGATGACTACAGCATGTATTGGTCCATAATAATGGAGAATGGTATTTATGTGCTGCACGTTGTTGCAACATAGTCTCCCCTTTTTTATTCATGACAAACACTGAAAAGGCGCGATGTAAAACCGCTTTTTCATGTGCTTCCATTTTAGGCATGGTACCTATTTGTTCATCAGATTGATTTACAAGGATTACGTGTTCTTCTTTCAATTTTCTTTTTTTTATTCTTAGCAATCATGACTTTCGCCACTTGTACAAAAATAACATCTTTATAGGATATAAAAAGTTTAAGAAAAAAAAATATAAGAAGATAGCGAATAAAGACTTCCGCTTAAGTCTAGTAAAATAGTTAAGACAACTTTAGAAGAATCTAGGCGATTTCATATTCCCTTTTGTTTTAATGAAGTCATATCTCAAAACAATTTCAAAAGAGCCATCATTAAAACTTGTATTTCCTAAATCTGTAGTTTCACGATCATAAGCAATACCTATTAAAAACCCTTCTGAAACATAAAAACCTGCCATGCCACTTACTGCTGCACTCCAACGGTACGCAGCTCCTAAGATAAACTTATCACTAAGCATAAAGTTAGCCGATGCATCTACTTGTAAAGGCGCACCTCGTACTAACTTTGTTAATAATGTGGGTTTAAATTTAAGGTTAGGATTCAAATCCCAAACATATCCTGTAATAAAATAGAAGTTCATTTGCTCCTTAGCAGTAGACAATGAAGATTCATCAAAGTGAGAAGTTTCTAAAATACGAGGCACAGACAAACCTGCATAAAACTTATCGGTATGGTAGTATACCCCAGCACCTACATTAGGTGACAACCGATTACTTATGTCTTGTTGTAAAGATTGATCTGAAGCATATTGGTTTAGTTCTGAATATCTAATATCTAATAAATTTACACTTCCCTTTAGTCCAAAACTTATTTTTGCAGCTACAGAAACAGGAATTGTATATGAAAAATCTACATCAAAATTGGTCTCTGAAGTCGGTCCAATTTTATCATTAACAATAGATAGCCCTAAGCCTACTCCCCTGTACCCTATAGGAGAATGCATATTAAATGTTTGCGTAGTTGGTGCACCATCTAAGCCTAACCATTGTGATCTATGTAATAAACCTACACTCAAATTTCCTCTAGAACCCGCATACCCTGGATTTACACTTATGGTGTTATACATATATTGTGTATACTGCGCATCTTGTTGTGCAATTACACTAGTGGTATTTAATAAGCCTACTAAACATAGTACGCCAAAAATCCATTTGCAATAAGAAGTGTTAAGATTTAAGGTTTTCATACTATCTGTTTATATAAATATATCCTGATTTTGATTTCATATCATTTGTTGCATTTGCATAGTCTAAGATGTAGAAATACGTACCTACTGGCAACATATTATCTTTCTGTACCGTAACACGGCCATTAGAACTTCCTGTAAAAACATTCCCTTGTGTGTTATACGCTTTAGTTACAAACACTAATACACCCCATCTATTATAAATTTTAATAGTATTGTTCGGGAAGTTTTCTAACCCTGTAATTGTAAGGTAATCATGTACCCCATCTCCGTTTGGAGTTACCACATTGAATACTTCTACTTCTTCTCCTCCAGAAACTACTAAATCGGGATCTAAATAGTTTGGTATTCCATTACCATCTGTATCATCATTAGCATAATTACCATCAAGATTTACATCTTCATCTGCTGTAAAAATACCGTCATCGTCATCATCAGGATCTCTATAATCTGATTCATCGTCACCATCGGTGTTTGGTAAATCTGCCCATGGATCGTTTACTTCATCATTAACGTCAATATCTATAGTTGTATTGCCTTCAAAACCATCATCTAAACCATCATTATCTTTATCTGAACCGATAAATACAACATCAGGAATACCATCGTGATCATGATCGTGTGCTTCTATATAATCTGGCACATTATCATTATCACTATCATCATCTAAATAATCTGGTAAATCTTCAAAATCTGTATTTACAGGAATTATTCCCAAGTTACCCTCTTGCTCATAGGCATCATCTAAGCCATTGTTATTAGCATCTTCTCCGCTAGGAGCAATATAATCTGATGTAGTTTGTGCTTCTACATTATCTGGTATACCATCATCATCACTATCAATATCTAAATAATCTGCAATACCATCTCCATCAGAATCTGTTGGGTTAGTGGCCGGATTATTATCATTGTCGGTATTCAAGTCCTCCCATGCATCCAAAATTCCGTCATCATCACTATCTAAATCAACTTGATCTGTTGTAATTACAGTAATGGTAGCGGTACTACAATTCCCTAACGTATCACAAACGGTGTAGTCAAAAGAATCTGTCCCTGAAAAATCAGTATTTGGTGTATAGGTAATTATATCATCAAAAGGATCATTAGGCGTGCCATTACCGTCTACAACTACAGCACCATTGGTTGGCACCGTTATGGTAAGCGTACCTACTGTTGGTAAATCATTATCGTTTGCACTCCAATTGTCTATACTTATTGGCATGTTTTCCTCTGTGGTCACCACATCATCAAAAGTATCTACAATAGGCAATACATCTACGGTAACCGTAGCGGTACTACAATCGCCAAAAGTATTACAGATAGTATACGTAAATGTATCCTGGCCATTGAAATCTGGATCAGGAATATAAGTTACAATATCATCTGAAGGATTGTTTGGGGTACCATTATCATCAATTGAAATAGTACCATTTATAGGATCTGATGTTGTTAATGTTCCTGCTACGGGCAATTCTGTATCATTATCAAAAATAGAGATATCTACTGTTGCGTCTTCGTCTACTGTAGCGACATCATCTACTAAATTAGCAGCCTGACTCATACAAACTACCGTAAAAGACGGAAGATTTTTAGCATTACCTGCTTTTACTAATGTTGCCAAATATTTAATGACATCTTTAGTCGCTGTAATTTGAGGTGCTATTTGATCTCCTGTTAATGCCGGAGACCAGCTTATACTTGCACCCACTGGGACATTTGCTGTGATATCTAATGTTACCTCGTTATTAGGCGATTCGCAATCTGTTAGGATAAAATAACTCGTAGCATTCTTACCACAGGCAGTACCATCATAGGTTGCAAAAAAAACACCAGGCTGACTCACTTCATAGAAAAAATCGGTACTCAATACGGTACTTGTATCTGAGGCATTATACCATTTATAATTGTTTTCGTCTGTACTATTCGGCGCTTGTAGTAGGAACTGAGCACTTGCCCAATTCGAACATAAAAGCCCTATTAGTATTGCGAATAAAAATTTATATGTGTTGATTGCTTTCAAACTATGATTTTCTGTTTATTCGCTTAAATTATTTTACTACGAAAACTACGTTGATTAATGAATTGTAGTTTGTTGGCTGATTTTGAACCTGATATGTTAAATTACCATTTGCATCAATAGACATACCTGAGACTGCTGTACCGTTACCAAAAACAGCTGGATCTGCATACGTAACATAGTAATACAATTCTGTTCTCGTATAGGTCGGCAATGCATTTGGTGCACCTGCACTCCCTACTGTTGGAGAGCCATATTGCTGAATGTACTCATCATACAAATCAATAGTAAATGTTCCATTTGTAGATACATCTACTGCAATTGAAGGTGGATAAAAAATTCTAGCCGCCTTAGATGTAATTGGAGCTATTGCTTGTATTACTTCTTGTACTGTCGTTTCATTTGTTGGTGAAGTTTCTCCTCCTTCATCTACATCAATCGGTGTACGTAATAAAACTTCATCATCATATTGATCATCGGTATTAATACTACTAATATCAATAGTATTTCCACCTGAAATAGTCAAATCTGAACCTGATAAACTTAAAGTTTGATCATCAGTCGCTGGATCTCCTGCTGGACCTGTAGCTCCGTCTTGACCATCCTGACCATTTTGTCCTGCTGGACCTTGTGAACCTGTAGCTCCATCTTGACCTGCTTGCCCCCTAGAACCTTGTGCTCCAGTAGCACCGTCTTGACCAGCCTGACCTGGTTGACCATCTTGTCCTGCTGGACCTTGTGCGCCAGTGTCACCTGTTTCGCCTTGAATACCTTGGATTCCCTGATCACCTTGATCTCCTTTTAATCCTTGTGGACCAGTTTCTCCCTGAACTCCTTGAGCACCAGTATCACCAGTTTCTCCTTGAATACCTTGGATTCCCTGATCACCTTGATCTCCTTTTATTCCTTGTGGACCAGTTTCTCCTTGAACTCCTTGAGCGCCAGTATCACCTGTTTCGCCTTGAATACCTTGGATTCCCTGATCACCTTGATCTCCTTTTAATCCTTGTGGACCAGTTTCTCCCTGAACTCCTTGAGCACCAGTATCACCAGTTTCTCCTTGAATACCTTGGATTCCCTGATCACCTTGATCTCCTTTTATTCCTTGTAGGACCAGTTTCTCCCTGAATACCTTGAGCACCAGTGTCACCTGTTTCTCCTTGAATTCCTTGATCACCTTGATCTCCTTTTATTCCTTGTGGACCAGTTTCTCCCTGAATACCTTGATCACCTTGATCTCCTTTTATTCCTTGTGGACCAGTTTCTCCCTGAATACCTTGAGCACCAGTGTCACCTGTTTCTCCTTGAATACCTTGAATTCCCTGATCACCTTGATCTCCTTTTAATCCTTGTGGACCAATTTCTCCCTGAACTCCTTGAGCGCCAGTATCTCCTGTTTCTCCTTGGATTCCTTGGATTCCCTGATCACCTTGATCTCCTTTTATTCCTTGTGGACCAGTTTCTCCCTGAACTCCCTGAGCACCAGTATCTCCTGTTTCTCCTTGAATTCCTTGATCTCCTTGATCTCCTTGATCTCCTTGATCTCCTTTTAATCCTTGTGGACCAGTTTCTCCCTGAACTCCTTGAGCACCAGTATCACCTGTTTCGCCTTGAATACCTTGGATTCCCTGATCACCTTGATCTCCTTTTAATCCTTGTGGACCAGTTTCTCCTTGAACTCCCTGAGCACCTGTTTCGCCTTGGATTCCCTGAGCACCAGTATCTCCTGTTTCGCCTTGGATTCCTTGGATTCCCTGATCACCTTGATCTCCTTGAACTCCTTGAGCACCAGTATCACCAGTTTCTCCTTGAATACCTTGGATTCCCTGATCACCTTGATCTCCTTGAACTCCTTGAGCACCAGTATCACCAGTTTCTCCTTGAATACCTTGGATTCCCTGATCACCTTGATCTCCTTTTAATCCTTGTGGACCCGTTTCTCCCTGAATACCTTGAGCGCCAGTGTCACCTGTTTCGCCTTGAATACCTTGAGCGCCAGTATCACCAGTTTCTCCTTGAATACCTTGGATTCCCTGATCACCTTGATCTCCTTTAATTCCTTGTGGACCAGTTTCTCCTTGAACTCCTTGAGCGCCAGTATCACCTGTTTCGCCTTGAATACCTTGGATTCCCTGATCACCTTGATCTCCTTTTATTCCTTGTGGACCAGTATCAGCATCTACCCAGTCATAAGTACCTAAACCATCAGTTGATAAAACTTGACCACTAGTACCTCCTGTTGGTAATTCAATCTCGTTTTGATCATCATTATCTCCATCAACATAATCAACTGTAAAATTCCCTGCTCCATCGTCCGTAACTGTAATGTCATTTATACCAGATACAGTTTCTCTATAAGCTGATAAATCAATTGCTGTTGCTGTTGGATCGTTTGTTAATGTAAGATCATCGCCTGTTAAACTTAAATCTTGACTATCTGTCCCGGCTGCAGCTAAAACTGTAGTGAAATCTACGGTCTCTGTACCTCCATCTTCTAAAGTCAAGGTCAATACGTTTGTTGTATTGTCTAAACTAAAAGCTGTAATTTCTTGATTATCTGTATTGTCTAAAAACGGAGTTAAATTTACTGTACCACCATCTTCTAAGGTTAATATGTTTCCTGTAGCTAAACTTAAGGCTTGGTTATCTGTACTTCCTGAAGCTAAAGCTTCAATTGCCTCCTGAACATTTACTGCTCCTATTGAAGAGGTAGCATCATCATAAGTAACTTCTGATGCATCTTGATCATCGGTACCATCAAAAGATGTTGTCGTATTATTTTCTGAAGTATAGGTATAGGTTACATTATCAGAGGTAGCTAATGTTGTTACTATATCTGCCGCTGGTGTCGCACTTCCGCCTACTTGTTTCCAAGAGTCTTCATATACATACATTTGCCCTGTATCCGTATCTACATATGTAGTACCATTTACAGGACTACCTGAGGGGCCTCCTGATCCTGTCTGAGTTAATTCATTCGTAGAATCTTTATCTCCATCAACATAATCAACAGTAAAATTCCCTGCTCCATCGTCCGTAACTGTAATGTCATTTATACCAGATACAGTTTCTCTATAAGCTGATAAATCAATTGCTGTTGCTGTTGGATCGTTTGTTAATGTAAGATCATCGCCTGTTAAACTTAAATCTTGACTATCTGTCCCGGCTGCAGCTAAAACTGTAGTGAAATCTACGGTCTCTGTACCTCCATCTTCTAAAGTCAAGGTCAATACGTTTGATGTATTGTCTAAACTAAAAGCTGTAATTTCTTGATCATCTGTATTGTCTAAGAATGGAGTTAGGTTTACTGTACCACCATCTTCTAAGGTTAATAAGTTTCCTGTAGCTAAACTTAAGGCTTGGTCATCTGTACTTTCTAAAGCTAATTCTGCTAATGCTCCTTCTACATCCGTTGCCGTAAAATTATTAGCGGTATCTGTAACAGCTACCTCGGTAGCAGTTTGGTCATCTGTATTATCTAAAAACGGAGTTAGGTTTACTGTACCGCCATCTTCTAAGGTTAATATATTACCTGTAGCTAAACTTAAGGCTTGGTCATCTGTCCCTGCAACAGCTAAAACTGTAGTGAAATCTACAGTCTCTGTACCTCCATCTTCTAAAGTCAAAGTCAATACGTTTGATGTATTGTCTAAACTAAAAGCTGTAATTTCTTGATTATCTGTATTGTCTAAGAATGGAGTTAGGTTTACTGTACCACCATCTTCTAAGGTTAATATGTTTCCTGTAGCTAAACTTAAGGCTTGGTCATCTGTACTTTCTAAAGCTAATTCTGCTAATGCTCCTTCTACATCCGTTGCCGTAAAATTATTAGCGGTATCTGTAACAGCTACCTCGGTAGCAGTTTGATCATCTGTCCCTGCTGCAGCTAAAACTGTAGTGAAATCTACAGTCTCTGTACCTCCATCTTCTAAAGTCAAAGTCAATACGTTTGATGTATTGTCTAAACTAAAAGCTGTAATTTCTTGATCATCTGTATTGTCTAAGAATGGAGTTAGGTTTACTGTACCACCATCTTCTAAGGTTAATATATTACCTGTAGCTAAACTTAAGGCTTGGTCATCTGTACTTCCTGAAGCTAAAGCCTCAATTGCCTCCTGAACATTTGCTGCTCCTATTGAAGAGGTAGCATCATCATAAGTAACTTCTGATGCATCTTGATCATCGGTACCATCAAAAGATGTTATTGTATTATTTTCTGAAGTATAGGTATAAGTCACATTATCAGAGCTAGCTAATGTTGTTACTATATCTGCCGCTGGTGTCGCACTTCCGCCTACTTGCTTCCAAGTATCTTCATATACATACATTTGCCCAGTATCCGTATCTACATATGTAGTACCGTTTGTTGGACTTCCTGTTGGACCTCCTGATCCTGTCTGAGTTAATTCATTTGTAGGGTCTGAATCTGCATCACGAATATCTACATCTGTAGTACCCCCATCTACTAATGCTACACGTACGGTTTCATTTGGCGTAATAACACTACTACTAATATCTTGTGTATCTGTGTTTATATATGGACTTAAATCTATTACAGAAGAAGCTTCTCCATTTACAGTACTTACTAACTCATTACTTGTATTTAAAGATAGGTCATTGCTATTAATGATAGTAACTCCTGCTCCTGTTACACCATCTACAGTTGTAGCTAATGTATTTACAGCACTAGTGTTTGAAACTGTCGTTGCAGGAACTAAAGTAGCTTTATCAATCCACTCTACATCTCCTGCAGCATTCGTTACTAATACTTGATCATTACCCTCAGAAAGAATATTTTCTGTTTGTACGGCATCATCTGCTAATCTTGAATTGGTTACTGCATCTGCTGCTAATTCTGTTGTGCCTACTGCCCCTGCTGTAATTTCTAACGTAACATCTTTGAAAACTGAATTATCTCCACCTGTCACGGTTAAGTCTGTTGAAGAAATAGTACCATCTGCTATCGCTGCTTCATTTACTTCTAGTGCTCCTGTTGTAGCATTTTGAATTAAACCTGCACCAGCTACGTCACCATTTATTGTTGCGGCATTTACTGCATTAGGTGCAATATCTGCACTAGCAATAGTACCATCTAAAATCTCTGTAGTTGTAATAGCATTATCTGCCATTTTCGCATTCGTAATAGCATTATCGGCTATCTCTAATGTAACATCGTTTAAGGTGGAATTTGCTCCACCAGAAACTACAATATCCGTAGAAGAAATTGTTCCATCTCCTATTATATCTGTAGGATCTACTGTTACGGTATATGCTGTATTGTTTCCTGTTGTCGTATTAGTAACATTTACACCTGTACCTTCTATAACAGAAGTAGTTTTTTGATTGGCAACAATTGCTGGTTCTAAATCTAACGCTGTAGACGCTTCACCATTTATAGTACTTACTAATTCGTTATTCGTATCTAAGGATAATTCATTACTATTTATAATAGCAACTCCCGCACCTGTAACTCCATCTACCGTTGTAGCTAATGTATTTACTGTACTGGTATTTGAAACCGTTGTTGCTGGAACTAAAGTAGCTTTATCAATCCATTCAACAATACCAGCAGCATTCGTTACTAATACTTTATCATTACCTTCTGAAAGAATATTTTCTGTTTGAACAGCATTATCCGCTAACTTATCATTAGTCACAGCATCTGCTGCTAATTTATCTGTTACAATAGCTAGGTCTTCTACTTTAAAAGGATCCGCTACAGTTCCTAATCCAGTAATAGTTACTTGATCGGCAATAGCATCAAATTCTGATTGATCGATCCATTCTACAGCACCAGTGGCATCGGTAACCAATACTTGATTTAATCCACCTGAAGCAATATCTTCTGTTAGAATGGTACCGTTTACTATATTTTCTGTTTGAACAGCATTATCCGCTAACTTATCATTAGTCACTGCATCCGCTGCTAATTTGTCTGTTACAATAGCTAAGTCTTCTACCTTAAAAGGATCCGCTACAGTTCCTAAGCCAGTAATAGTTACTTGATCGGCAATAGCTGAAAAAGTAGATTTATCTACCCATTCTACAGCACCAGTGGCATCGGTAACCAATACTTGATCATTTCCTCCTGAAGCAATATCTTCAGTTAAAATTGTACCGTTTACTATGTTTTCTGTTTGAACAGCATTATCCGCTAACTTATCGTTAGTCACTGCATCCGCTGCTAATTTATCTGTTACAATAGCTAAGTCTTCTACCTTAAAAGGATCCGCTACAGTTCCTAAACCAGTAATAGTTACCTGATCGGCAATAGCATCAAAATCTGATTGATCGATCCATTCTACAGCACCAGTGGCATCGGTAACCAATACTTGATCTACTCCGCCTGAAGCAATATCTTCAGTTAAAATTGTACCATTTACTATATTTTCTGTTTGAACAGCATTATCCGCTAACTTATCATTAGTCACTGCATCTGCTGCTAATTTGTCTGTTACAATAGCTAAGTCTTCTACTTTAAAAGGATCTGCTACAGTTCCTAAACCAGTAATAGTTACTTGATCGGCAATAGCTGAAAAAGTAGATTTATCTACCCATTCTACAGCACCAGTGGCATCGGTAACCAATACTTGATCTACTCCACCTGAAATAATATCTACTTCTACATCTCCTAATAACGCATTAGCATCTCCTGAAATAGTAATAGTACCATTTGGTGACGTTATATTACCGTCACCTTGTAGTGTAGAAACATCAACACTTACAGTACCCCCATTTTCTAACTGTAATGTTAATTGATTCGTCAGTTCATCAAAACTAAAATCTTGAATTTGTTGATTGTCCGAAGAAGTTAATTCCCAAGAATCTCCATCCCAGAAATAAATTGTTCCGGTATCTGTGTTCACATAAACATCGCCGATATCTGCTCCTGCTGGAGTTGTCATTCCTGGTGCAGTAACATCTGTACCGCTTAATACTTCACAATTACATTGATCTTCTAACGTCACCGTAGTTTGCGAAAATGCAACAGTAGTCATTAATAGGAATACTAGTAAAAATAAATTTTTATTCATGATTCTGGGGGTATCTTAAACTTTAATAGGGCGTATAATTAGCATAAGTCTACTTTATTAAACAAAATAGGCCCACCTACACTTTACAAAATTAACATTAGCTTGAGTCAGGGAAAATAAATGTTGTGTATGTATAAAATACCAAGGTCTAGGAACTAATACCTGAGGTCTTACAAAATTCTTAACTACATTTTATCGATATCGCCAACAGCAACAAGGGATTAGATGTATAAATTCATCGATGAAAACATATTCTAAGGATTGTATTTAATTATACCTACAATGTTTCACAACCTATAAAAGGTCTAAATGACCTCTTTTTTAGACCTTTTATATTTTTCTACTACATGAAGAGTCTAATTCTTTTTAACTCTGTAAGTTATCCTTCTATTTGTGATCACTGTCTTTACTTTAACGGTCAATACTGCAGAAGACGAATTTGTAGTTCCGCAAGAGGAACCTGCTGTTGATGCTACAAACCTAAAGCGATACCCATTTTGTAAAGCTCGGGCAGAAACTACTGTCAAAGTAACTGTTTGTGTTCCTGTATATTCTGAACTCTCTGCGACGGAATTAAATGTTATTCCTCCATCCGTACTTACCTCCCAATGAAAAGTATCTGAATTTGAGGCTGTAGCGGTGAAAATAGCATTATCTCCTACAAAAACTACTTGATCAGCACCAATAGTAACTACCGACGGAGACTCTTCTGTTAAAGTTATCGGTGTTCTAGTAGTACTAGTACAGCCTACAAATGTTGTGCTTCTGGCTTCAGCATAATACGTTCCTGCACCAGCAGGCGTATACGATAAACTACTTTCTAATAAAGCGGTACCCCCTGATAAATTTGCATACCAATCAA
This sequence comes from Cellulophaga algicola DSM 14237, assembly GCF_000186265.1. Taxonomy (NCBI): domain Bacteria; kingdom Pseudomonadati; phylum Bacteroidota; class Flavobacteriia; order Flavobacteriales; family Flavobacteriaceae; genus Paracellulophaga; species Paracellulophaga algicola. Next base: position 2,722,097 of record NC_014934.1, on the reverse strand, counting down.
CAGTTTCATCTGATGGTACATTCGCTGATAATTGTGGAATTGAATCTCCCGAACAATAAGATTGGTCGCCACCACTAACAGGGGCATCCATTTCATCGTTAACGTTCAAAGTAGTTACGCCACTACTATCTTCATCACAAATAGTACTGCTATGTGATGCTATTAACCGGTATTGATTACCATTTTCTGTAAGAGTAACATTTATAATATCTAATGTATTGGTACCCGTACCTGAATACTTTGTGCTATCTGATATATCAATCCAATTACTTCCATTTAATAATTGCCACTGAAATGTATCTGCATATAAAGCAGAATTAATTAAGGTTACATCTGTACTGTAACATGCTTGTATTGTAGTATTATTTTTGTCTGCTATTATAGGCGCTTGTTTCTTTTCTTTATAATCATAAACAGTATTTGAATCACCATCATTAGGCTCCGGATATGTTGCTGCAGTTATTCTACCATTAACATCAACATTTGGTTGTCCACTTCCATAAAATCCATTGGCATCAGAATCTGTATCTTTTGCACCATAGGCTTCATCTGAGTCATTACACCCATCATTGTCTGAATCAAATTCTAAAACATCAGGTATCGTATCTAAATCCGAATCTGATAACGTATAATTCACAGTCTCACGATTTGGGTCATTCTGAACATTATCTGGTACGCCATCTGTACCGACTGCTCCAGTAACAACTCCGTCAGTATGAGCTTGATTATGCCCAGCTTCCACAGCATCATAAATACCATCATTATCACTATCCAAATCAAAAACATCTGGAACTCCGTCATTATCACTATCTAAACATTCTGTAGTTGGAGTAACACTCACTAAATCTAAAGCAGCACCATTTGAAGTCCCATCAGGAGTTGCATAAAATTGAATTGTTGTTTCCGTTGTTGTTGCTACAAAACTGCGCTCGTAGTAAAGCCATTTTTTAGGACCTCTTATACCTTGTACAAGACCCTCTGCTGTGTAATTTAGCGTGTCATCAATAATAGGAGTATTCCCAGAATCTACTACATCTACATCTAATGTTACTTGTGTTCCTACCTCATGCCCAATATCTTCTCCCCAAAAGAATGAAAAGATATATGTTTTACCAACTTCTGTAGTTATGATTTGAGAAAGCGTATTGTTTACTCCACTTGTTACATTATTATTACCTGTAACATCTATATATTAGTTGCCATGGTATGCTGGAGCATAAACATCTGGAGTCCAAGATGGACTTCCTCCGCCTACCCAACCATCTAAATTAGTCGTATAGTTCCAACCTGCTAACTCATTAGTATTATATGTTGCCCCTATAAATGTACCAGACCCATCTGTAAATCCATCTGGAAAAGTTGCTGGATCAGTGAAATCTTGTTGTTCAAAAGAAGAGTTTATTATTAAATTTCCACAACCTTCGTCTACATCTAAAATTCCATCATTATCATCATCAAAATCTAATATATTTAAAATCCCATCCGCATCGGTATCTTCGTCAACAAACAATATAACTTCATTAGAATATTCATCTGTACAGATATAAGCTGAATCATAAACTAAGACGCGAAATTGTTTTTTATGATCTGCCGTACTTACGTTTGACACCGTATAGCTACTACTGGTCGCTCCAGATATATTTGTAAAAGTAGCACCATCATCAAGACTTTGCTGCCATTGATAATCTAAATTACCACTAGTACCACCTGTTGCTGTCACTGAAAAAATAGCATCATCCCCAATAATCGTATATTGATTTAAAGGTTGTTGTGTAATTGCTACCACAGTATATGCTTCTGCATAATCATAAATACCATTTAAGTTTCCGTCATGTGGAGTTTGGTAGGATGCTGCTACAACCGTACCATCTGAATTTACAATTGGGGCACCAGAACCATATTTACCATTATTATCTAAATCTGCATCTCTATTAGCATAAGCTTCATCTGAATCTGTACAACCATCTCCATCACTATCTGCTTCTAAAGTATTTGGAATACCATTATTGTCTGAGTCACAGAAAGATTGTACAATTTGAATATCATCTAATGCTAAATCATTACCTAATCCTCCTGGTGCATTATTAATTAAGACTAATTCTAACGCGGTGGTTGATGTTGGTGTAAACGATCCTATAAAATTTTTCCAAGCATCGGCAGAGCCATTTGCTTCTCTAGGAATTGAACCTGATTCAAAAGAGAACACTGTAGCACCATTCTGTTGAATTAAGGCTGTTATATCTGGCTCTATTCTTCCGTCGTTATTATCTTGATCAACATCCAAATTCATTACCCAGAAAGATATATCTAAAGGCACATCTGGTTCTACTTGAACCAAAGTCCTTCTGTAAAATTCTCGTCCTGCAGTATTATTAGCATTAAAAATTGCCATCCTATCAGACCCTGATGTATGATCTCCTCTTGACTGCCATAGTGAAGGAGCCCAAGATGCTGTAGATGAAATGTCTTCAAAAATTGTATAATATCCATCTTGTAGGTCATTACTTCCATTTTCAAAAATATAATTTGTGTAAGGTGTTGATATTCTACTACCAGATGCAATTCCAAAATCTTCTGAAAAAATTACAACATTAACCGTTGCAGCTCCAGGACCACAATTAGTTGCTTCTATAGCATCTAAAATTCCATCATTATCATCATCTCTATCATCTGTATCTACAACTCCATCATTATCACTATCTAAAACTATTCTCAGAATAGCTGCTGAAGAAATTGCTGGAGTACACTTAAATGAACTATCTGAAACAAGTACTCTATACAAGTTTTTATCCTGCGAATTAGAAACTCCATTTATAGAATAACTAGCTCCATTAGCACCTGATATACTAGAAAAAGTGACTCCATCATTTGTACTTATTTGCCACTCATATGTATTATCACTTGCAGATGTAGCTACCATATATATTACATTGCTGCCTTCTGAAACAAATTTATCTTGTGGCTGAGTTGTTATAATAGGAATAGTACCTGCTTCTCTGTAATCATATATATTGTTACTATTATTATCTATAGGGGTAGTATAGCCATCTAAATTACCTGTTACTTTTCCTGTAGTCGCATTATAACCCGAGCCTTGTAATTCTCCAGATTTAGTTGAATTCTGAGTAAAACCAGATTCAATAACGTCATTACATCCATCCCCATCACTATCTAAATCTATAAAATCTTTATTTCCCTCATTTTCCGAATTTAAAACTGTATAATTTACAGTTCCATTATTCGGACTTGACTGTACCGAATTAGGAATACCATCTGTACCTACATCTCCTATTAATACACCGTTAGAGTGCGTTTGATTATGACCGGCCTCTACAGTATCATAAATGCCATCATTATCACTATCTAAATCATGAATATTAAGAACACCATCATTATCAAAATCAGAACAACCAGTAGTTAAAATTACATTATCTATGTACATCATGTCATGATTTCCTGATGTTGAAACACCATTAAACCTTAATACGATTGTACTAGATGTTGGTGTAAAAACAATAGTTCTTGAAACCATATTTAAAGTAGCATTACCGTTTTGAGATTGCCCACCATTTGTTACTGCAATTTGGTTTGATGTTTCTGACAATACTGTAGCACCATCAATCAAAACATTTAAGACTACTTGATTATTATAACTAGTATTGGCACCTACATCAAAAGTTATACTGTTTTCACTACCTGAACTTACATTAATTGTTTGATAAAAAGATGCTGTACCGGTACCATTCCATTGAGGAAACCATGCCCTATCAGCATCTTTATTCCACTGATTACCACTACCTGTCCAACCAGGATTATTAGCATCCGTATAGAATATCCAACTTGTAAAATCTCCATTACCCACTAAACTTGACGAACGAAAGCATTCATCTTCATCTAAAATTCCATCATTATCATTATCTAAATCACAAACGTCATTAATTCCGTCTCCATCTGTATCTACACCAGTTGGATCTGTACAAGGCTCGTAAGAGCCTACACTTTTTGTAAATGTAGTTTCTGCTTTGCTATTAAAAAACACTAACAAAAATAGAATGCCAATTCCTAATTTTATGTAAAGTGGAAAGGTTTTAATATTCATTTGCATTTTTATAAAACAAAAGTATTCATGTTTATTATTAACCATAAATATAAATTGAGAAAAAACTCACCAAAATGAAGTAAGTATAAACGTTCGTAAGACTAAAGTCTTAGTTTTAAAATCATATTAGTTTGACTTTACTCTATAAGTAATCCTTCTATTGGTAATTAGCGTATAGTTTTTAATAATACTAAAGGGAGAAAACTCAGAGGTTGAATTTGATATAGTTGCAGTAGATGTAATAAAATTACCAACAGCAATATTTAGTGGTCCAGCAATAACAAATCTAAATTTATTCGTATTATCTGTATTTCCATCTACATCGGTATATGGAGTAGTTATTGTTAATAAATCTACTGAAGAACCTTCGATTACTGTAGCAAGATAGATTTGACCTTCTCCGTAATCTGTAGCTAAACCTAATTGATTTTCTCCAGCGCTAGCAGAACCTTCATTGATATCTGTTAAAAACACTTCAATGGTAGCTCCCGGTCTAGACCAACCTTCTATTACTAAATTAGATCCCGAGACAAATGCATTTGAAATTATTGGAAAATTCAACAATCCGTTTGGTCCTGAATCCCCATCTCCAGAATCATTTAATGTTACTCCATCCCCTAATGAATCTGTTGCATCTAAATCTATACCTAAAGCATCTGCGGTAGTTCCATTCGCAAAAATAGAATTTTGTGATATTAAGTTTCCAGAAGTAGTTCCTCCAGAAATAACTATTCCGGAACCTGCATTCGTAGCAATTATATTATTTTCAATGGCCGAATCACTACCGTGCAATCTTATTCCTGCATTTTCTATCTTGCCACTACAATTACCCCCGTTCTGACCTGCATTCGTAATCGTATTTTCTGTGATAACGACACCACCAGAAATTGCTTCTCCATCAATACCTAAGGCTGCTGAATTATCAATTAAATTTTGATGTATGAGTATCCCAGAGCCATCTGCTAACAAAATATTATCATCACAACCTGTCGCTCCATTAGCATCAAAATGATTATTTTGAATCAAAGTACTTGTTCCTCCATCTACAAAAACACCTGCATCTGTATTTGAAGAAATATAATTTGAGTCAATTATTGCTACTCCATTTTTAATTTCTATTCCGTAGTCTATGTTTCCTGCAGCACTTCCAAGTGCATTTACGCCTAATAAGGAATTAGAAATAGTAACAGCGCCACCATTTATTATAATTCCTGCATTATTATTTCCATACACCGCTACATTTCTGATAACCACATCTGTTCCTGATGCACTCAACACATCTCCATTGTCCCTATGAATTTGAATTTCTGGACGTATATAATCAGGTAATGCGGTAGCAGATGTTCCTACTGCTGTACCTCCTGCACCGATAGTTCCTGAATTAGAATCTCCTGAATATGCTGTTTGCGTTCTCCCATCTAACACCGTATTTGTTCCTGTAATTTCAGAAAGTGAATTTCCATTAGAAATCAGCACGTCGAAAATTCCAGCTGCATAATTAGCATCTGCTGCTCTGCCTAAAGCATCACCCGTTGGGGGAATCATAAAAATTGAAGTATCTTCTTCTGCCGCTGGATCAAAAATAGAATTTGCTTCTATATCTAAACCTGTTTCTGATAGGGTATTAGAATTCAGAATAAATTGTTGTAAAGAACCCTGACCCGTTTCATTGGTATTTACAATCGTATTAAAATTAAATCCAAAATTAATACCTACTACACCATTACCTGCAACCTCTACACTAGATATACTTTGTGCATTATTGAAAACTCCTAAAGATACGTCTTGAGTGGCTTTAGGGTTAGCTCCCCCTACTTCATCAGTAACATCTACAATACTTCCAGAAACCATTTCGGTCCTATACGTTTGTGTTGGGTAACAAGAAGAACAGTTTGGCCCATTACCTCTAGTAGATCTCACTGTAGAGCTCACTACTTTAATAAAATAATCTCCATCTGCCATACCTCCAAATGAGTAATTTCCGTTTGCTTCCGTATTTTTTCTTTGGATGAAGACACCAGAAGAATCAAAAAGTTCCACGATAGTTCCAGACATTCCTATTCCGCCCGAAATTACTTGGTCACGACCTATACCTCCAGGGTAATTAACATCTTCAAAAACCCGGCCCGCTATCAAATTAGAAGGTACCTTTAAAACTACTGCTGCAGAAATAACAAAATCTTGACCAACATCTACGTTTGCCGTTACTTCACTATCTGCTGGTTGTATAAATGATGAAATATCATAAGTATCTAAATCTACACCATACATATTAGCATTGTTGTAAACTGGTGGTCCTACTGTATTATCATAAATTGTAGAGTTATAAGAGTTATTTCCTGTTTGCCCTCCATCTCCTGTCAATATAAAATTCTGATTTCTTTGATTTGTAATTGAAAGTTCTTCTGGATTTGTAGAACCAGAACTAGACCCATCTAAATCTGGATCTCCTTCCCATGATAAGAATGATGCTTTTGCTCCTTCACCTGAAATAGCATAAAAAGAATCTAACGTAAACGAATTACCATCATTACTTAAACCATCAAAACCTTGATACAAATTAATATTTACTGCTGGTAATGATCTGTCTTCATAAAAAACCATTAAGGCCCAACCACCTAAAACTGTACTCGTAGTACAATACTCTCCTGTATTATTTATAGTTAAATCTTCAAAATCAAAAACATTATTTGATAAATCAGAAACACCTTTTACTATTGTAGTTACGTCACTTACATATCCAAAAAAGTTTCTGTTGCCTAAAGAGGTCTGATACAAAAAATTTGCAGACACACTTTGTCCTTCAAAAGTAACATCTGCATCACGTACCGTACTAGAATGAGACCAATATAGGTAAGCTCTTTCTACAACAGCAGTGCCAGGAACTGGAGAAACCAAACTATTGGACGATGATGTCGTAACAGCACAAGGGGAGCCCCCATTAGGACTCGTACGTAATGTACCTCCAGTAGTAGAATAATCATAATACCCATCAAATTCTTGAAATAGGGTTAAAGGGTCATTTGCTAGAATTTGTGAGTTTATTGTTCCTTTTCCTTTATCATTATAGTTTACCGTAGCGTATTGAGCGGTAGCTCCTGTAAATTCTATATCAAAGTCTTCTGCAAACTCAGGCACACCATCATTACCAATGGGTACAGATATTGTCTGAATATTATTTAGTTCTCCTGTAAATGTTAGTGTTCCGGATACTGCAGTATAATCACTACCCGCTAAGGCTAGCCCATCTACAGATTGAAAATCAACAGTAAAAGGCGCTTCCACAAATCCAAATAAGAATACATTTCTTCCATGAGCAGCTCTTGTAGACCTAACTGTAAAAACAGCATTACCAACATCTTCATCAAAAGAAATATCTTCAATTATTATAATTGGTCCATCAGGAAAACAATTTATCTCTGCCTCCCAACCCGCTCCTGTATTACTTCCATTGGAAACAAACCTAAATGTTAAACAACCTGAAGCAGCTGAAGAGTTTATAGATGTTGGAACATTAGCACTATCATACTGCCCTATTAATGCTGCTCCTGTAGAGTTACCATCATAAACATATAAAATATCTCCTGTAACAACTTCAAAACTTGTGAAATTGATATTTAAATAGGTATCTGCCGTATCTGGACAAATTGTATAGGTTACATCTTGGTTATTACTGTAATTAGAAAGCCCTCCTGGATCAAAAAATGTATCACTACATGTAGTCGCGCTTCCTCCATCTGTCATGATAAGTGCATCATCATCTATAATAGTACCTATTGCCGTATCCGTAATATCAGCTGTTGGGTCAGACGTTAAGGTAAATTCAATGGTAAAATTCTCAGGATTTTCAATAGTTCCATCATCTAATATAGGAATGGTTATAGTTTCTGTATCCCCGACAGTACCATTAAAACTCAACACGCTTGTACTACCCGTATAATCACTACCATCTATAGCAGAGCCATTTACCGTTTGATAATTAACGGTAAATGGAGCAGCAGCATTTGAACCCGTATGAGAAACTGTAAAAACAGCATTTCCGGAATCCTCGTCTACCGTTACATCGTTTATTTCTAGTATAGGTATAGGTGCAGGGTAAGTTGCGGTAATCAAAAAATTATCGATGTAGGCATAATCATCATTTCGCCAGTTATTACCTGATCTTGCAAATCTCACTGTAGTCGTAGCAGAAATAAAGCCCGAAATATCTTGACTAAACGTGCCTGAATTATTATCACCAATAGTACCTATAGTTGTATAAGAAACACCTCCATTATTTGAAACCTGTATCCCCAACACTCTACTACCTCCTAGACTTATAGCTTGCCAATTAAAACTTAGCACTGCAATTGAAGCACCATCAAGATTCGCTGATCTACGTATATTCTCTGACCATATATAATAAAGTTCGAGTCGGTTACTACTAATTCTTAGGTATTGAGAAGTAGGTCCATTGTCGTTATCTCCAGTTTCTATCCAATCTGTAGAAAAATTAGAACTACCATTATTATTAGAATAGGATACAGTACTAAAATTATCTCTAAATGTTTCTTGTGCAGAAATCATTCCTGAGAATAATAATAGTATGTAAAAAATAATATGTTTAAATAGGGTCATGTATTTTACTAAAGAAGTACCTACCTAATTAAAGTGATTATTGGCACCGCTATATTCCCAGTAAAAATACCTAACGAGACATCGTTTATCTAAATTTTGTTGTGTAGCAAGGAAAAACCGAAGTATATCCCTATGAAAAAGATTGTTGCCGTTTTAAATAGAACTGATAATTAGATCAAAATCGCGGCTTAAAATTAGTAAAAACACATAAATAAAAAAGCAGCTACCCAATAAGATAACTGCTTTTTTATTTAAATTTTTAAAGTATTCTATTCCCTAATAATAAATTCTGATCTTCTATTTAAGTCATGTTCCTTAGAAGAACATTTAGAATTATTACCACATCCATTTACTAATTTAGTTTCACCAAAACCTTCGCCTTCAAGTCTATCTGCAGATATTCCTTTAGAGACCATATACCCTACAGTAGATTCTGCTCTCTTTTGGGATAACCACAAATTGTAAGCATCTTTACCACGACTATCGGTATGTGAATTAACTTTGATTTTTAAACTTGGATATTTTTCCATTGCAGCTATAACTTTTTGTATTTCTACTTCGGCATCTGGTCTAATATTATATTTATTTAAATCGAAGTAAATGGTACTCAACTGTAATAACTTAGCTAAATCATCACCAAAACCAGCTCCAATTTTATCTCGCTCCAAGTAGAAATCAATTACCTGTGGTTTTCCATCAGATTCTCCCATATATTCTTCTGAAGGGATGTAACCATCTGTCATTGCACGTATAAAATTACCTTGATCACAATCTATCAAAATCTCATAATAACCATTAGCATCTGTAAGGATCTGCAAAATTTCAACATTATCTTCGTTGATTACTTTTACAGTAGCTCCTACTAGTACTTGGTTTGAAATTTTATCTCTAACGACACCAGAAACTGGTTGTTTACAATCTAATTCTAATGGGATATTTTCAACAAAACTATAGATATCATCATTACCTAAACCACTCTCTCTGTTTGAAGCAAAGTAACCCGTTTTTGTATCTTCATCAAAAATAAATGTAAAATCATCTAATTTTCCATTTATAGGTTCCCCTACATTTTTTACAATGCCAGTATAGTTGTTATCTTTAATCTTAGTTGCAAAAACATCTAAACCTCCTAATCCAGGATGTCCTTCTGAAGAAAAATAAAGAATTTCTTCACTTGTTACAAAAGGAAATGTTTCTCTTGCTTCTGTATTTATGGTATTCCCTAAATTTTCTGGAGTACCAAAAGTTTCATCGTCATTGATGGTTACTTTAAAAATATCTGATTCTCCTAAAGTACCTGGCATATCTGAGGCAAAATACAATGTCTTTTCGTCAGGACTTAAAGCGGGATGCGCTACAGAATAACTATCACTATTAAATGGAAGTTCCTCGATATATGCAAATATACTATCTTCCATAACAGCTCTAAAAATCTTTAATCGGATTACGCCATTATCGTCTTTAACAGATTTACCCTCTTTAAAATTATTTCTAGTAAAATAAATTGTTTTACCATCTTTAGTCGCTACTGTAGTAGATTCATGAAAACGCGTATTTATCGCCTTATCCATTTTAACTACTTTGCTCATAGAAACGCTATCAACATTAATTTTATAAATATCCAAGAAGTCTTTTGAATTCCAAGTATGTCTATATTTTGCAAGGTTTCCAGTATCCCTATCTGAAGAAAAAAGTAAACCTTCTTTATAGTAAGATGGTGCAAACTCTGAATAAACGGTGTTAGATTCAAAAGGTCCTATACTATATCTTCCAGAATTTTCTTTAATTTCTTTTCGGTAATCTCTCTCTGTGGTAAAGTTATTAGCTCTATAATCTCCAGATGTCATATCCGAAAATTTCTTCATCAAATCATCGGCTGCTTCGTATTCTCCTAAACTTCTTAATGTTTGAGCATATCTGAAGTAATAATCAGGAGTTACCTCTGTTGGATATTCTGTAACTAGTCGTCCGTAAATTTCAGATGCATCTTTATATTCCGCATTGAAATAATAAGAATTTCCTAATTTCTTTAAAAGTTCTGCAGAAACAAAACCTTTATCAAGAACCTTCTTGTAAATATCTATAGCGGGAGTAAACGAGAATTCATCGTATTTAGCGTTTGCGCGTTCAAGACTTTTGTCTTGTGCGGATAAACTTCCTATTGAAACAAGTAGCAAAACTACTGTATAAAGTATTTTTCTAAGCATAATTGTAATTTAGAAGAAGCGTGGTGATACTAATTTTTGGAATGATCTTGTTAGCTCAAATCTTAAAAACACTTCAAAAGAGCCATCGTTAAATCTAGTTGACCCCAATTCTGTTGTTTCTTTATCATACGCTAATCCTACCATAAATTGATCTGATATTTGAAAACCAGCCATAGCACTTACTGCTGCATCCCATCTATATGCTGCACCAAAAGTAAATTTCTCATTGTACATAAAATTAGCAGATAGATCTATTTGTAAAGGTGCTCCACCAACAACTTTTGTTAAAAGAGCAGGCTTAAATTTAAAATCACTTGACAAATCAAATACATACCCAGTAATTGCATAAAAATTGATACGCTCTGTAGACAAAAAAGCAACCGAGTTTGCATCACGAGCAGAATTATCAAAATGATCTGTCTCTAATATATTAGGAGCTGATAAACCTAAATAAAACTTATCTGTGTGGTAGTACAATCCTAATCCAAAATTTGGAGAAAATTTGTTTTCTATATTATCACCAGTAACCGTTTCGCTATCAAAATTTCGAAGTTTATTAAAATCTAGATTTAATAAATTACCTCCTGCTTTAAGTCCAAAAGATAACTTTCCAGTTTGCGAAACATCTATTGTATAGGATATTACTCCATCTAGATATGTTTCCTGAACAGTTCCATTACCTATTTCATCATTTACTATTGACACGCCATAGCCCAATCTACTATTCCTAATAGGGGAATGTAGGTTTAATGTCTGTGTTGTCGGTGAACCATCTAATCCTACCCATTGAGACCTATATAAGGCACCAATACTCAACTGTCCTCGTGAACCTGCGTAAGCGGGGTTTACACTCATGGTATTAAACATATACTGGGTGTATTGCGCATCTTGTTGAGCTTGTGAGCTCTGAAAAAATAGCGATGCCAAAACAAGGGGTACTAAAAAAATTAATTTATTCATAATATATAGTGTTCTCAGTACTATTATTTATTATTATTTATTTACTTATATAGATATAAGCACTATCAGTTATTGCTTTACCATTTACATCTTGATAATCGAATATATAGAAATATACACCTGATGGTAAATACTCGTCTTTAGAGAAAGTAGATCTACCTCTTGAACGTCCGTCAAATACATTATTTTGATTGTTATATCCTTCTCCCTCATACACAGATATACCCCATCTATTGAAAATTTTCAATGTATTATTAAGGGCAAATTCCACATTTCTAATGAATAGGAAATCATTCTTACCATCACCATTCGGCGTTACCATCTGGTTAACTTCTATTTTTTGATAATCATTTTCTATAATAACCGTAACTGTTGCTGTATCGCAATTGGTTGGTACTGCTATTTCACAAATGGTATACGCTATAGTATAAGTTCCTGGAGCAGTGTCGGTATCTACTGTAACTGTTCCGTCTGTGTTTACCATTAATGGACCAGTAGGCGTAGAAGTTATTTCTACTTCTGATATAGAAACTTGTTCACCATTCAATAGATCGTTATCAAGAATATTACCTTCTAATGTCCCTCCTGAAGTTGTTGTTTCATAAATATCATCTACTGCATCAATAACATCGTAAGCTGCTACTGTAATCGTAACAGTTCCCGTATCACAGTTACCTAATGTATCACAGATTGTATACTCAAAATCATCTTCACCTGTAAAACCATCGTTTGGTGTATAGGTAATCGTATCATCGCTAATATCATCTGGGGTACCACCATCATTAATAACAACTATTCCGTTTTCTGGTGTTGTTACCGTAAGGGTTCCATCTGAAGGTATGTTTGAATCATTATCTAATACATCAATAACTACTGGTGTATTTTCATCCGTAATGGCTGAATCATCAACAACATCAAGAATTACTGGTGCTGTTACCGTAATTGTAACAGTTCCCGTATCACAGTTACCTAATGTATCACAAATTGTATACTCAAAATCATCTTCACCTGTAAAACCATCGTTTGGTGTATAGGTAATCGTATCATCGCTGATATCATCTGGGGTACCACCATCATTAATAACAACTACTCCGTTTTCTGATGTTGTTACCGTAAGGGTTCCATCTGAAGGTATGTTTGAATCATTATCTAATACATCAATAACTACTGGTGTATTTTCATCCGTAATGGCTGAATCATCAACAACATCAAGAATTACTGGTGCTGCTACTGTAATCGTAACAGTTCCTGTTTCACAGTTACCTAATGTATCACAAATTGTATACTCAAAATCATCTTCACCTGTAAAACCATCGTTTGGTGTATAGGTAATCGTATCATCGCTGATATCATCTGGGGTACCACCATCATTAATAACAACTACTCCGTTTTCTGGTGTTGTTACCGTAAGGGTTCCATCTGAAGGTATGTTTGAATCATTATCCAATACATCAATAACTACTGGTGTATTCTCTTCTGTTGTAGCAGTATCATCAACAACGTCAATTAAAGTACTTGGTGTAGTTACTTCAATCGTAACAGTTCCTGTTTCACAGTTACCTAATGTATCACAAATTGTATACTCAAAATCATCTTCACCTGTAAAACCATCGTTTGGTGTATAGGTAATGGTATCATCGCTGATATCATCTGGGGTACCACCATCATTAATAACAACTACTCCGTTTTCCGGTGTTGTTACCGTAAGGGTTCCATCTGAAGGTATGTTTGAATCATTATCCAATACATCAATAACTACTGGTGTATTCTCTTCTGTCGTAGCAGTATCATCAACAACGTCAATTAAAGTACTTGGTGTAGTTACTTCAATTGTAACAGTTCCTGATTCACAGTTGCCTAATGTATCACAGATTGTATATTCAAAATCATCTTCACCTGTAAAACCATCGTTTGGTGTATAGGTGATAGTATCATCACTAATATCATTCGGGGTACCACCATCATTAATAACAACTACTCCGTTTTCTGGTGTTGTTACCGTAAGGGTACCATCTGAAGGTATGTTTGAATCATTATCCAATACATCAATAACTACTGGTGTATTCTCTTCTGTTGTAGCAGTATCATCAACAACGTCAAGAATTACTGGTGCTGCTACCGTAATTGTAACAGTTCCTGTTTCACAGTTACCTAATGTATCACAGATTGTATACTCAAAATCATCTTCACCTGTAAAACCATCGTTTGGTGTATAGGTAATGGTATCATCGCTGATATCATCTGGGGTACCACCATCATTAATAACAACTACTCCGTTTTCTGGTGTTGTTACCGTAAGGGTTCCATCTGAAGGTATGTTTGAATCATTATCCAATACATCAATAACTACTGGTGTATTCTCTTCTGTTGTAGCAGTATCATCAACAACGTCGATTAAAGTACTTGGTGTAGTTACTTCAATCGTAACAGTTCCTGTTTCACAGTTACCTAATGTATCACAAATTGTATACTCAAAATCATCTTCACCTGTAAAACCATCGTTTGGTGTATAGGTAATCGTATCATCACTGATATCATCTGGGGTACCACCATCATTAATAACAACTATTCCGTTTTCTGGTATTGTTACCGTAAGGGTTCCATCTGAAGGTATGTTTGAATCATTATCTAATACATCAATAACTACTGGTGTATTCTCTTCTGTTGTAGCAGTATCATCAACAACGTCGATTAAAGTACTTGGTGTAGTTACTTCAATTGTAACAGTTCCTGTTTCACAGTTACCTAATGTATCACAAATTGTATACTCAAAATCATCTTCACCTGTAAAACCATCGTTTGGTGTATAGGTAATGGTATCATCACTAATATCATCTGGGGTACCACCATCATTAATAACAACTACTCCGTTTTCTGGTGTTGTTACCGTAAGGGTTCCATCTGAAGGTATGTTTGAATCATTATCTAATACATCAATAACTACTGGTATATTCTCTTCTGTTGTAGCAGTATCATCAACAACAGTTATCATCTTATTACAAGCATCAGTATAGGCAGATTCACGAAAATCTAAAATTCCATTCGCATTGGAATCTAATGGTGTAGTATAACCTTCACCATTTTCTCCCGAAATAACTTTACCCATGGCATTCACCCTCGGTGGACTTACATTTCCAAGTCTACTATCTCTATTTTCAAACAATAGCGCATCAATAAACCCTGCTTCCATAGTATCACTACAACCATCATTATCAGAATCAAGATCTCTGAAATCTGGTGTACCATCTCCATCAGTATCTATTGGAGTAATTCCTTCACCAGAACCCGGCGAATTCTCATAGTGATCATCTAAACCGTTACCATCCGAATCTACACCACATGGCGCTGTATAAGCTGAAGAAACCTGAGCCTCTACATTATCTAGAATACCATCATTATCAGCATCTAAATCTCTATAATCTGGAGCTTTATCTCCATCTGTATCTATCGGAGTTAAACCTGTTCCGTAATAATTCTCATATTGATCATCTAACCCATTTCCATTAGCATCCAAACCGCTTTTAGGATTATAACTAGCATCATTTTGAGCTTCAACATTATCCAAGATACCATCATTATCAGAATCAATATCTAAATAATCTGGAATACCATCGCCATCCGTATCAACAGGAGTTAAGCCTTGTTTAGGACAATGCTCGTAAGCATCATCCAACCCATTCATATCTTTATCTACTCCAAGCGCTGGAATAAACCCTGCAGTAGTCTGAGCTTCTACATTGTCTAAAATTCCGTCGTTATCAGAATCGATATCTAAATAATCTGGAATACCATCGCCATCGGTGTCTCTTGACCCATAAGAACTGTATCCTTCAACAGTATCAAGGATTCCATCATTATCAGAATCTAAGTCTTTTGTATCGATGATTTTATCACGATCTGAATCTACAAAGTAGACTGCGAAGTCTAATCCTTTGCTATACCCACTAAAAGAAGATAGTGCAGTAAATACAAAAAGGAAAAGAAAAAACTTATAGGAAAATCTTAGTAGTTTCCTATATTTATTTATTAAAGTAAAAATATCCATATGCGTTAGTTTATAGTTGACTAATCACCATGGCATTTAGGTTATAACATTTTAGTAAGAAGATGGGGTCTTCTGATCTTTAGAAATATGATGCAAGATATAGCTTATTAATATAATTGATAAACCACGGCTAGCACGAATCCACATTAATCTTTAAACGGCAAATATAATCGATGTATGACATAAACCTAAGAGAATTGAACAGTTTTAAATACGGATAAACGGTAAAAAAAGACTTCGGGTATTTTCCTACACTTGTAGGAATTAAGCTATTCATCGATGAATTTAACAATTCTAACCACTCATTATCAAATAGTTGAATCAAAAAAAAGACACTGAAAAAAGTCTAATATATTTTAAATATTTATTAAAAAGAACAAGCAACTAATTTTATCCTATTTTTGCAAAAACATTGAATATGAGTTTTGAAAAGGAAATTCAAAGAAGAAGAACATTTGGTATCATTTCGCATCCAGATGCAGGAAAAACCACACTAACAGAAAAATTATTACTATTTGGTGGCGCCATACAAGAGGCTGGCGCAGTCAAAAATAATAAAATTAAAAAAGGAGCTACAAGTGATTTCATGGAAATTGAAAGACAACGTGGTATTTCTGTTGCAACTTCTGTTTTAGCCTTTATATATAGGGACAAAAAAATAAATATTTTAGATACCCCTGGGCATAAAGATTTTGCTGAGGATACTTTTAGAACACTAACAGCTGTAGATAGTGTTATTGTGGTTATCGATGTTGCTAAAGGTGTCGAAGAACAAACTAAAAAATTAGTAGAAGTATGTAGAATGCGTAAAATTCCTATAATTGTATTCATTAATAAAATGGATCGTGAAGGTAAAGATGCTTTTGACTTACTTGATGAAGTTGAACAACAGTTAGGATTAAGAGTTACTCCTTTAAGCTTTCCTATTGGTATGGGTTACGATTTTAAAGGAATCTATAATATCTACGAAAAAAACATCAATCTTTTCAGTGGAGATAATAAAAGAAATATTGAAGATGTAATTGCTTTTGACACTATCAACAATCCTGAGCTTGAAAAGATTATAGGGACCAAAGCAGCTACAGATTTAAGAGAGAACCTAGAACTAGTTCATGGCGTATATCCTGAGTTTGACAGAGAAGAATATCTAGCGGGTAATTTACAACCTGTATTTTTTGGGTCTGCATTAAATAATTTTGGCGTTAGAGAATTGTTAGATTGTTTTGTTGACATAGCCCCTACTCCAAGACCTAAGATGGCGGAAGAACGCCTGGTTAAAGCTAACGAAAAAGGGTTTACTGGTTTTGTATTTAAAATACATGCCAATATGGATCCTAAACATAGAGATAGATTAGCTTTTATTAAAATTGTATCTGGGACTTTTGAACGAAACACTCCTTATTTACATGTACGCCATAATAAAAAATTAAAATTCTCAAGTCCAAATGCTTTTTTCGCTGAGAAAAAAGAAATTGTAGATATCTCTTATCCTGGTGATATCGTTGGTCTACACGATACTGGAAATTTTAAAATTGGTGACACTTTAACCGAAGGTGAAAATCTTCACTACAAGGGAATACCAAGTTTCTCTCCTGAACATTTTAGATATATTAATAATGCTGACCCTTTAAAATCGAAACAATTATTTAAAGGAATTGATCAGTTAATGGATGAAGGTGTCGCACAATTATTTACCCTTGAATTAAATGGGCGTAAAGTTATTGGTACTGTAGGAGCACTACAATATGAAGTAATTCAATACCGTTTAGAGCATGAATATGGTGCAAAGTGTACCTATGAAAATTTCCCTGTATACAAAGCGTGTTGGGTTGCTCCTAAAGATCCTAAAAATGATGAATTTAAAGAGTTTAAACGTGTAAAACAGAAATTCTTAGCAAAAGATAAAAGAGGACAATTAGTTTTTCTTGCAGATTCTCAATTCTCGTTACAAATGACGCAACAGAAATACCCTAGCGTTATTTTAAAATTCACATCTGAATTTGAATAAGCATTAAAAAAATGATAAAAAAAATCCCGTGATTCACATCACGGGATTTTTTATTATTAAGCTTCTCCAGTTGGTCCAAAATTCATTGGAATTGGAGGTTGTTCGTAATCTTTAATGGTACCATGAGCACTCTCAAACCTCTTGACATTATCATTTAATGCTTTTAGGAACTTTTTGGCATGCTGAGGAGTAAGAACAATTCTACTCTTCACTTTTGCCTTAGGAGCACCTGGCATCATACTTATAAAATCAACTACAAACTCAGATACAGAGTGGTTAATGATCGCTAAGTTGGAATAAATTCCTTCCGCTGTTTTTTCATCTAACTCAATATTAATTTGTTTCTGGTTTTGATCACTCATAAACACATTATTATTTAGAATTTAAATTCTTCTTTACGAGCCATTATTTCATCATACTCTTCTTTAGAACCAACGATTATACTATCGTAATCTCTCATTCCTGTTCCTGCAGGAATTTTATGACCAACAATAACATTCTCTTTTAAGCCTTCTAAATCATCAATCTTACCAGCAACTGCTGCTTCGTTTAATACTTTAGTTGTCTCTTGGAAAGAGGCCGCAGAGATAAATGATTTCGTCTGAAGTGAAGCACGTGTAATACCTTGCAGTATTGGCGTTGCTGTAGCAGCAATTGCATCTCTAGCTTCTACTAAAGCTTTATCATTTCTTCTCAATACAGAGTTTTCATCTCTTAACTGACGTGGTGTAATAATTTGACCCGCTTTCAAGGTATCAGACTCTCCTACTTCTACAACAACTTTCTTAGCGAAAATTCCATCATTCTCTGTGATAAAATCATCTTTGTGTGCCAATTGGTTTTCTAAGAAAATAGTATCTCCCGGATCTTGAATTCTTACTTTACGCATCATTTGACGTACAACTACCTCAAAATGCTTATCATTAATCTTCACCCCTTGTAAACGATATACTTCTTGAACTTCGTTCACTAAATACTGTTGAACAGCAGATGGACCTTTAATTTTTAAGATATCTTCTGGAGTTATAGATCCATCAGAAAGTGGCATACCAGCACGAACATAATCGTTCTCTTGTACTAATATTTGATTAGAAAGTTTTACTAAATACTTTTTAACCTCACCTAATTTAGATTCTATAATAATCTCACGGTTACCTCTTTTAATTTTACCGAAAGAAACAACACCATCAATCTCTGAAACAACAGCTGGATTAGAAGGGTTACGTGCTTCAAACAATTCAGTAACTCTTGGAAGACCACCGGTAATATCCCCAGATTTAGCAGACTTACGTGGAATTTTAACTAAGATTTTACCTTCTTTAATTTTCTCACCGTTATCTACCATAATGTGAGAACCTACTGGTAAGTTGTATGAACGTAATACTTCATCTTTACTATTCATAATAAGTAAAGTAGGTATTAACTTTTTGTTTCTAGATTCAGAAATTACTTTCTCTTGGAAACCAGTTTGCTCATCAATTTCTACCTGATAGGTTACCCCTTGATCAACATTTTCGTAAGCAATCTTTCCTGGAAATTCAGAAACGATAACTCCGTTATATGGATCCCATTGACAAATTACTTCATCTTTAGCGACTTTAGATCCGTTCTTAACAAATAACTGAGACCCGTAAGGGATATTATTCGTACTTAAAACGATACCAGATTTAGCATCAACAACTTTAATCTCAGAAGTTCTAGAGATTACAATTTCACTAGGATTACCCTCATTATCTGTAGACGTTACTGTTCTTAGATCTTCAATCTCAGCAACACCACCAAATTTAGCAGATAACTTGTTGTCTTCAGAAATGTTACCCGCAATACCACCTACGTGGAATGTACGTAACGTTAACTGTGTACCTGGCTCTCCAATAGATTGAGCAGCTACTACACCTACAGCTTCACCTCTTTGTACCATTTTATTGGTTGAAAGGTTTCTACCATAACATTTACCACAAATACCTTTCTCTGCCTCACATGTAAGTGCAGAACGTACTTCTATCTTATCAACAGGAGATGCTTCAACTAATCTTACATCTACTTCTAATATTTCTTGTCCTGCTTTTAGAATTAATTCTTCCGTCAAAGGATTATATACATCATGTAAAGAAACTCTACCTAATATACGCTCTCCTAAAGTTTCAACAATTTCTTCATTTTTCTTTAAAGCTTCTACTTCAATACCTCTTAATGTACCACAATCTTCTGTGTTAATAATAACATCTTGTGAAACATCTACTAAACGACGTGTTAAGTAACCAGCATCTGCAGTTTTTAATGCTGTATCTGCAAGTCCTTTACGTGCACCGTGCGTAGAAATAAAGTATTCAAGAATTGAAAGACCTTCCTTAAAGTTAGAAAGAATAGGGTTTTCAATAATTTCACCACCACCGGCAGTAGATTTTTTAGGCTTAGCCATTAAACCACGCATACCTGTTAACTGACGGATTTGCTCTTTAGAACCCCTCGCACCAGAATCAAGCATCATATACACAGAGTTGAATCCTTGTTGATCTTCACGAATACGCTTCATCGCTAATTCAGTCAACTGTGAGTTGGTAGATGTCCAAACATCAATTACTTGGTTATAACGTTCGTTGTTGGTAATAAGACCCATATTATAATTGGCCATAATACCCTCAACTTGTCCATTAGCATCAGCAATCATTTCATGCTTTTCAGGTGGGATAATAATATCTCCTAAACTGAATGAAAGACCACCTTTGAAAGCGAACTCATAACCCATTGTTTTAATCTTATCCAAGAAATCAGCAGTAGTAGGTACATCTGTAGCCTCTAAAATTCCACCAATAATATCTCTTAAAGATTTTTTATTTAATACTTCGTTAATATAACCAGCTTTCTCCGGCACCATTCTATTGAACAATACTCTACCTACAGTAGTTGGAATAATTTGATACACCAACTCACCAGCTTCATTAAAGTTTTTTGCTCTTACTTTAACGCCAGCATTTAAATCTACCATTCCTTCGTTATGGGCAATAACTACCTCTTCTGCAGAATAGAAAATTAAGCCTTCACCTTTAACAGGAACTTCAGGAGTTGATTTACGTTCTTTGGTCATATAATACAGACCCAAGACCATATCCTGAGATGGTACCGTAATTGGAGAACCATTTGCAGGGTTTAATATATTGTGAGAAGCCAACATTAATAATTGACATTCCAGAATTGCTTCTGGACCTAATGGTAAGTGAACCGCCATTTGATCCCCATCAAAATCCGCATTAAATGCAGTACATACTAATGGGTGTAAACGAATCGCTTTACCTTCAATTAATTTAGGCTGGAATGCTTGAATACCTAAACGGTGTAATGTAGGAGCCCTGTTTAATAAAACTGGGTGACCTTTTAATACATTTTCAAGAATATCCCAAACTACAGGCTCTTTTTTATCTATAATCTTCTTAGCAGACTTAACTGTTTTTACAATACCTCTTTCGATTAACTTACGTATTACGAAAGGCTTGTAAAGTTCTGCAGCCATATCCTTAGGAATACCACATTCAAACAATCTTAATTCTGGTCCTACAACAATTACTGAACGTGCTGAATAATCTACACGTTTACCCAATAAGTTTTGACGGAAACGACCTTGTTTACCTTTTAATGAATCAGAAAGAGACTTTAACGGTCTGTTTGATTCTGTTTTAACAGCAGAAGCTTTTCTTGTGTTATCGAATAAAGAATCTACAGATTCTTGAAGCATACGCTTCTCGTTTCTAAGAATTACTTCAGGAGCTTTAATCTCAACCAATCTTTTTAGACGGTTGTTACGAATAATAACTCTTCTGTAAAGATCATTTAAATCTGAAGTCGCAAAACGACCACCATCTAAAGGAACTAGAGGACGTAATTCTGGTGGAATAACTGGGATTACTTTCATAATCATCCACTCAGGTCTGTTCTCTCTATTTTCTTGAGACTCTCTTAAAGACTCAACAACTTGAAGTCTTTTTAGTGCTTCAGTCTTACGTTGCTTAGAAGTTTCAGTATTTGCTTTATGTCTTAATTCATAAGAAAGCACATCTAAATCGATACGTGCTAAAATATCTATTAAACACTCAGCACCCATTTTAGCGATAAACTTGTTAGGGTCAGAATCTTCTAAATATTGATTTTCTACTGGAACTGATTCCAATATATTAAGATACTCCTCTTCAGTTAAGAAATCCATTTTATTGATTTCTTCACCTTCAGGGCCTTTAGCAATACCTGGTTGAATTACAACATAACGCTCATAATAGATGATCATGTCTAATTTCTTAGAAGGTAAACCTAATAAGTATCCAATTTTATTTGGTAAAGAACGGAAATACCATATGTGAGCAACAGGAACAACTAAGTTAATGTGACCTACACGATCTCTACGTACTTTCTTTTCGGTAACTTCTACCCCACAACGATCACAAACGATACCACGGTAACGAATTCTCTTGTATTTACCACAAGCACATTCATAATCTTTAACTGGGCCAAAAATACGCTCACAAAAAAGACCGTCACGCTCAGGTTTATGCGTTCTATAGTTAATAGTTTCAGGCTTTAAAACTTCTCCTCTTGACTCTGCCAGAATAGATTCTGGTGAGGCCAAGCCTATTGAAATTTTATCGAACCTTTTTATTGTGTTATTATCTCTTTGTCTAGCCATAACAATATGGTGATGATAAATTAAAATTGTTTTACTAAATAGTGTCTCTCAAAAACCTATTCTTACTACTCTTCCAGCCTAATATCTAAACCTAATCCCTTAAGTTCATGCATTAATACATTGAAAGATTCTGGTAAACCAGGTTCTGGCATTGTCTCTCCTTTTACAATAGCTTCATATGTTTTAGCTCTACCAACAACATCATCAGACTTAACTGTTAATATTTCTCGTAAAGTTGCAGATGCTCCATATGCTTCTAGTGCCCAAACTTCCATCTCTCCAAAACGTTGACCCCCAAATTGTGCTTTACCACCTAATGGTTGTTGTGTAATTAATGAGTATGGTCCGATTGAACGAGCATGCATCTTATCATCTACCATATGACCTAATTTCAACATGTAGATAACACCAACTGTCGCAGGTTGATCGAAACGTTGTCCTGTACCACCATCATAAAGATAGGTATGTCCAAATCTAGGAATACCAGCTTCATCTGTGTAAGCATTGATTTGATCAAGACTAGCACCGTCAAAAATTGGCGTTGCATATTTCTTTCCTAATTTAAGACCTGCCCAACCAAGAACAGTTTCATAAATCTGACCAATGTTCATACGAGAAGGCACCCCTAATGGGTTCAACACGATATCTACTGGTGTACCATCTTCTAAGAAAGGCATGTCTTCATGACGTACGATTCTAGAAACGATACCTTTGTTTCCGTGACGTCCTGCCATTTTATCACCAACTTTTAATTTACGTTTTTTAGCAACATAAACCTTAGCTAATTTCATAATACCTGCTGGCAGCTCATCACCAACCGAAATCGTAAACTTATCTCTTCTTAGGTTACCCTGAAGGTCATTAAGTTTAATTTTATAGTTGTGTAATAAATCTGTAACCAAGTTATTATTATCCTTATCCGTAGTCCAAAGTCCACCAACTAAGTGAGCAAAATCGTCTACAGCATTAAGCATCTTCATGGTATATTTCTTTCCTTTTGGAAGTACTTCTTCACCAAGGTCATTTAATACACCTTGAGAAGTTTTACCATTTACTAGGTTAAATAATTTCTCAATTAAAACATCTTTTAATTGTTGGAATTTAACTTCGTATTCTAATTCTAAATTAGAAATTGCTTCTTTATCCTCAGAACGTTTTCTCTTATCTTTTACAGAACGAGAGAATAATTTCTTATCAATTACAACACCTCTTAATGATGGTGAAGCTTTTAAAGACGCATCTTTTACATCACCAGCTTTATCACCAAATATAGCACGAAGTAATTTTTCTTCTGGAGTAGGATCAGATTCTCCTTTTGGAGTAATCTTACCAATTAAAATATCACCAGGTTTTACTTCAGCACCAATTCTTATCATACCATTTTCATCTAAGTCTTTTGTAGCCTCTTCTGAAACGTTTGGTATATCATTAGTTAATTCTTCTGCACCTAATTTAGTATCTCTAACTTCTAAAGAATATTCATCAACGTGGATAGAGGTGAATATATCTTCACGAACCACTTTTTCAGAAATTACAATTGCATCCTCAAAGTTATACCCTTTCCATGGCATGAAGGCTACCTTAAGGTTTCTACCTAAAGCTAACTCTCCATTTTCAGTTGCATACCCTTCACAAAGTACTTGACCTTTTCTAACTTTATCACCTTTTCTTACGATAGGTTTTAAGTTGATACTTGTTCCTTGGTTAGTTTTTCTAAATTTAACAAGTTCATAAGTTTTAGAATCATCTTCAAAACTTACTAAACGCTCTTCTTCTGTTCTATCATACTTAATAGTAATCATAAGAGAATCTACATACTGTATAACTCCATCTCCTTCAGCATTAATCAATACTCTAGAATCAGAAGCAACTTGACGCTCTAATCCAGTACCAACAATCGGCGCTTGAGGTTTTAATAAAGGAACTGCTTGACGCATCATGTTTGATCCCATCAATGCTCTGTTCGCATCATCATGTTCCAAGAATGGAATAAGCGATGCAGAAATAGATGCAATTTGATTAGGCGCAACATCTGTATATTGAATTTCAGATGGATCCACAACTGGGAAATCTCCTTCTTCTCTTGCAATAACTTTCTCAGCGGTAATATTACCTTCTTCATCCATTGGAATGTTTGCTTGCGCAATTTTCATTCCTTCTTCTTCCTCTGCACTTAAATAGCCAAAGTTTTGAATATCAACTTTACCATTTTCTACTTTTCTATATGGAGTTTCCAAGAAGCCCATAGAGTTAACTTTAGAAAAAACGGCTAATGAAGAAATCAAACCAATGTTTGGCCCTTCAGGAGTTTCAATAGGACATAATCTACCATAGTGTGTATAGTGAACATCACGTACTTCGAAACCTGCTCTTTCTCTTGATAAACCACCTGGCCCAAGAGCAGATAATCTTCTCTTGTGCGTAATCTCAGCTAATGGATTCGTTTGATCCATAAATTGAGACAACTGGTTTGTTCCAAAGAAAGAATTAATAACTGATGATAATGTCTTAGCATTAATTAAATCGATAGGTGTAAACACTTCGTTGTCACGTACATTCATACGCTCACGAATTGTTCTAGCCATACGTGCTAAACCAACACCAAACTGTTGTGATAATTGCTCACCCACGGTTCTAACACGACGGTTAGACAAGTGATCAATATCATCAATTTCAGCTTTTGAATTAATTAACTCAATTAAATATTTAATAATAGTAATGATATCTTCTTTAGTCAAGACCTGCTTGTCCATTCCAATATCTAAACCTAATTTCTTATTCATTCTGTAACGACCAACTTCACCTAAGTTATAACGTTGATCAGAAAAGAATAATTTATCAATAATACCTCTTGCTGTTTCCTCATCTGGCGGCTCAGCGTTACGTAATTGACGGTATATATGTTCTACTGCTTCCTTTTCAGAATTGGTAGGATCTTTTTGTAGTGTATTATGAATGATACCATAATCAGATTGAGCAGCACTTTCTTTATGTAAAAGAACCGTTTTAACATCAGCATCAACAATCTGCTCAATGTGTTCTTTTTCTAAAATAGTATCACGATCTAAAACAATTTCATTTCTTTCAATAGATACTACCTCACCAGTATCTTCATCTACGAAATCTTCATGCCAAGTATTTAATACTCTTGCCGCTAATTTACGACCTAGCACTTTTTTAAGTCCCGCTACAGAAACTTTAACCTCTTCAGAAAGGTCAAAAATCTCTAATATATCTTTATCACTTTCAAAACCAATGGCTCTAAAAAGTGTAGTAACAGGTAATTTTTTCTTTCTATCAATGTAAGCATACATAACGCCATTGATATCAGTTGCAAATTCTATCCAAGATCCTTTAAAAGGAATAACTCTCGCAGAATATAATTTTGTTCCATTTGCATGGAATGATTGTCCAAAGAAAACACCTGGTGATCTGTGTAATTGTGATACAACAACACGCTCTGCACCATTGATAACAAAAGTACCACTTGGCGTCATATAAGGGATAGTACCTAAATATACATCCTGAACAATAGTTTCGAAATCCTCATGTTCCGGATCAGTACAATATAATTTTAATCTTGCTTTTAGCGGAACGCTATGGGTAAGACCACGCTCTATACATTCTTGTATAGAATAACGAGGAGGATCAATAAAATAATCAAGGAACTCTAATACGAACTGGTTTCTAGTATCTGTAATAGGAAAATTCTCTTGAAATGTATTATATAGTCCTTCATCTCCCCTTTCGTCAGATTTAGTTTCTAATTGAAAAAAATCTTGAAACGACTTCACCTGAATGTCCAAGAAATCCGGATAATTCGGAATGTTCTTAGCGGATGCGAAATTTATTCTCTCAGTCTGATTTGTAACCATCAATGGACAAAATTTTGATTATGAATACTTACTCTAAAATTGTATGTAATTTAAGGCTACATACATAAATAGGTTTAGGTCTAGACACAAATGTGAATAGACCTAAACCAAAAATATTATGGTTGCTTCTACTATTTAAGCTCAACTTCTGCTCCAGCTTCTTCTAATGACTTAAGAATTCCTTCTGCTTCATCTTTAGAGATACCTTCTTTGATTGCTTTTGGTGCGCTATCAACGATATCCTTAGCTTCTTTTAAACCTAAACCAGTTAATTCTTTAACCAATTTAACAACTGCTAACTTAGAAGCACCAGCTGCTTTTAAGATAACATCAAATTCTGTTTGCTCTTCAGCAACAGCAGCATCACCACCACCAGCAGCAACTGCAACAGCAGCAGCAGCAGGTTCGATACCGTACTCATCTTTTAATATATTAGCTAATTCATTAACTTCTTTTACTGTTAAGTTAACTAATTGTTCTGCGAAATCTTTTAAATCTGCCATTTTTCTATCGTTTAATAAATTTTTAAAATATAATTGTTTTTAGTGCGTACGTTTTATCTTTCTGATAAAGTTTTAAGAATACCAGCAATTTTACCACCACCAGACTTAAGACCAGAAATAACATTCTTAGCCGGAGACTGAAGTAAAGAGATAATATCACCAATAACTTCTTCTTTAGATTTGATATTAACTAAAGCTTCTAATTGATCGTCACCAATATAAACTGCCTCTTCTACAAAAGCACCTTTTAATAATGGTTTGTCTTTAGTTTTAGCTCTAAAAGCTTTTATCAATTTTGCAGGACCGTTACCAGTTTCTGCAAACATTAAAGAAGTACTACCCTTAAGAACATCAGGAAGTTCTCCGAAGTCTTTATCAGAAGCGTCCATTGCTTTAGCAAGCAAGGTATTTTTAACTACAGCTAATTTAATATTAGCTTTAAAACAAGCTCTTCTTAAATCTGAAGTAGTAACTGCATCTAAACCAGATATATCAGCTAAGTATATTGTAGTAGCATCACCTAATTTCGCAGTTAAATCTTCTATTACGTTTAATTTTTCTTCTCTTGTCATCTTAATACGAATTAAACTGATTTAGTATCTAATTGCACACTAGGACTCATCGTACTAGACATGAAAATACTCTTAATATAAATACCCTTTGAAGCAGTTGGTTTCAACTTATTTAAAGTATCAATAAGTTCTTTAGCATTTTCGTAGATTTTATCTTCTGAAAATGAAACTTTACCAATTGCAGCATGAACAATACCAGTTTTATCAACTTTAAAGTCAATTTTACCAGCTTTAACTTCAGCTACAGCTTTCGCTACATCCATAGTTACTGTTCCTGTTTTAGGGTTAGGCATTAAACCTCTAGGACCTAATACTCTACCTAAAGGACCTAATTTACCCATAACACTTGGCATAGTGATGATAACATCAACATCTGTCCAACCGCCTTTAATTTTTTCTAAATACTCATCTAAACCTACAAAATCAGCACCAGCTTCTTTAGCTTCTGCTTCTTTATCTGGAGTTACCAAAGCAAGAACTTTTACATCCTTACCTGTACCGTGAGGTAAAGTAACTACACCACGCACCATTTGATTCGCTTTTCTAGGATCTACTCCTAAACGAACAGCGAGTTCAACAGATGCATCAAATTTTGCTTTTGTGATTTCTTTTATCAAAGCAGACCCTTCAGCTAAAGAATAGATTTTATTCTTATCAATCTTAGAAAGCGCTTCTTTTTGATTTTTCGTTAATTTTGCCATTATATTGCTTTTAAGATATTAAAAAGGTCTAGTTCCTGAAACCTTCAAACCCATAGATCTTGCAGTACCAGCAACCATGCTCATCGCAGAATTGATTGTAAATGCATTAAGATCTACCATTTTATCTTCAGCGATAGTCTTAATTTGATCCCAAGATACGTTTCCGTTCTTAACTCGGTTAGGTTCACCTGATCCTTTTTTAATCTTAGCCGCTTCCATAAGCTGAACTGCCGCCGGCGGTGTCTTTACAACGAAGTCAAACGACTTATCCTTGTATACGGTGATAGCAACAGGTAAAACTTTACCCTGTTTGTCCTGCGTACGTGCATTAAATTGCTTACAGAACTCCATGATGTTAACACCGGCAGCACCTAAAGCGGGTCCAACCGGTGGCGACGGATTCGCTGCACCTCCCCTAACTTGTAGTTTAACTACTTTACTAATTTCTTTTGCCATTGTCTTAAATTAAATTAAATTGTGTCAATTGGAAGCAACACAACTTTTTTTATGTAACAGTTCTAAATTTATACTTTCTCTACCTGCATATAACTTAGTTCTAATGGAGTTTTTCTTCCGAAAATCTTCACCATAACCTCAAGCTTACGCTTCTCTTCATTAATTTTTTCAACTGTTCCGTTAAATCCATTAAAAGGTCCGTCAATAACCTTAACCGTTTCTCCCATAACAAAAGGAATAGCAACATTTTCTGTTGTAACAGTTAACTCATCAACCTTACCTAACATTCTATTTACTTCGGTTTTTCTTAATGGAACAGGATCTCCTCCTTTAGTTTCACCTAGAAAACCAATTACGTTAGTAATAGAACGTATAATATGGGCAACCTCACCTCCAAGGTTAGCTTTAACCATAATGTATCCAGGAAAATAAACTCTTTCTTTATTTACCTTCTTTCCATTACGAACTTGAATTACCTTTTCAGTAGGCACTAAAACCTCATCTAAATAGTCTCCAAAACCTAAACGAGCTACTTCTGATTCGATGTAACCCTTTATTTTATTTTCTTGACCACTTACAGCCCTAACTACATACCACTTCTTATCCAATACTTCTGACATAGATCTTTTCTTAATTTATTAATTTATCAAAATAGATATCAATTAAATAACTAAAAAGACTGTCTACACCCCAAGTCGCCAAAGCAAATAAAATAGAAAAAACAGCAACAATTACCATCAAATTTGATGCTTCAGATTTGGAAGGTAATGTTATATTAGTCCTAAGCTCCTCAAAGGATTCCTTGATATATGTTAACATGCTGCGAAAGATTTACTTTTATAATACAATAGGCCATTAACCAATTTCTCGCTTAATAACCTCTCTTTATTAGCACGGGAGGGGAGACTCGAACTCACGACACCTGGTTTTGGAGACCAGTGCTCTACCAACTGAGCTACACCCGTTTCTATTTACATCGAAAGGTATCCGTTAATAACGGACACCCTTGATGAAAATAATTTTTATACTCTATATTGCTTAATCTGTAATCTCTGTTACCTGACCTGCACCTACAGTTCTACCACCTTCACGGATAGCGAAACGTAAACCAACACTCAAAGCAATTGGAGATAATAATTCAACATTAATAGTAAGGTTATCACCTGGCATTACCATTTCAACTCCATCAGGAAGCATAATTGTTCCTGTAACATCTGTAGTTCTTACATAGAACTGAGGACGGTAGTTGTTATGGAATGGTGTATGACGACCACCTTCTTCTTTCTTAAGAACATAAACCTCTGCTTTGAATTTAGCATGTGGCTTAACTGAACCTGGCTTACAGATTACCATACCTCTTTTTATTTGAGATTTTTCAATACCTCTCAATAAAAGACCTACGTTATCACCAGCTTCACCTCTATCTAATATCTTACGGAACATTTCAACTCCAGTAACTGTAGAATTTAATTTCTCAGCACCCATACCAATAATCTCAACAGGATCACCAGTGTTCGCTATTCCAGTTTCAATACGACCAGTAGCAACAGTACCACGACCCGTAATAGTAAATACATCTTCAACTGGCATTAAGAAATCTTTTTCAACATCTCTCTTAGGTAATTCGATCCAAGAATCAACAGCATCCATTAAAGACATAACTGTATCAACCCATTTTTGCTCACCGTTTAATGCTCCTAAAGCAGAACCAGCAATTACAGGACCATTATCACCATCATACTCATAGAAAGAAAGCAATTCTCTAACTTCCATTTCAACAAGCTCTAATAATTCTTCATCATCAACCATATCCACTTTATTCATGAATACAACCATTCTAGGAATACCAACCTGGCGACCTAAAAGGATATGCTCACGTGTTTGTGGCATTGGACCATCAGTAGCAGCAACAACAAGAATAGCACCATCCATCTGAGCAGCTCCAGTAACCATGTTCTTTACGTAATCCGCGTGACCTGGACAGTCAACGTGAGCGTAATGACGGTTAGCTGTAGAATATTCTACGTGTGATGTATTAATAGTAATTCCTCTTTCTTTTTCTTCAGGTGCATTATCAATTGAGTCGAAACTTCTCATTTCAGACAATCCTGCGTTTGCTAAAACTGTTGTAATAGCGGCAGTCAATGTAGTTTTACCGTGATCTACGTGTCCAATAGTACCGATATTTAAGTGCGGTTTAGAACGATCAAATGTTGCCTTAGCCATGTTTATTGAATTTTAATCTTAGTTTATATTAGTGTACAATTTATGTCTTATTTGAGCCAATGATGAGATTTGAACTCATGACCTCTTCCTTACCAAGGAAACGCTCTACCCCTGAGCTACACCGGCCTATCTGAGTTCATAATCCAAATACTAAAAAGAAGATTAAAACCCAAAAAAAACAACCTTTTAAACTCAAGGTTTTATTAGAGCGAGAGACCGGGTTCGAACCGGCGACATTCAGCTTGGAAGGCTGACGCTCTACCAACTGAGCTACTCTCGCAATTATTTGCCAACTTTACAAGTCAACAATATTTCAACATTTCAAATTTAAGAACAATTTTTCAATTGCACTTAATACTTTTAAAAATAAATTCTTTAAAGTGGGGAGAGCAGGATTCGAACCTGCGAAGACGTAGTCAGCAGATTTACAGTCTGCCCTCGTTGGCCGCTTGAGTATCTCCCCGAACCATTATTTTAAAGAACTTAAGAGCCGATGGAGGGACTCGAACCCACGACCTGCTGATTACAAATCAGCTGCTCTAGCCAGCTGAGCTACATCGGCTTTTTACTAACTTTTTTTGGCTTAAAAAAAGCCCGCTTTTCTAACGGACTGCAAATGTAGATATATTTTTAGTTATTCAAAATGTTTTTCAATAAAATTTTACTTTTTTTTCTTAATTTTCTCTTTTTACCACACTAAGCCCCTATTTAACGAATCACACACCTTACCCAGAACCACTTTAAATGAACCGCTATACTTATTTACAATAAATTCATTTTTAAGCACATACAATTTAATACATCCCAAAACACAGCACTATAAACTTCCTTTTTTTAACTTCTAGATAAAAAGTAGAAAAATAATTTTTTTTTAGAAAAATGATTATTTTTTTAATCCGATTTAAAAAGAACTCATCAAATTACCTTCTTCATTGAAACACATCAGTTAAAATACACTATCATCACATTAAAATTTAAAGACTAGTTCATCTAAAATAAAATCTAATTTTTATTTCTAGGATGCGACTTCAAATGAACTTTTTTTAATTCCGCTATACTATTATGAGTATACACTTGCGTAGAGGCTAAACTAGCATGCCCTAACAATTCTTTTACAGAATTTAAATCGGCACCTTTATTTAACAAATGCGTTGCAAAAGTATGTCGGAGAATATGAGGGCTCTTTTTTACTTTACTAGACACCAAACCGAAATAATGATTTATAACCCTATACACAAGCGTTTCATAAATTTTACCTCCCGACTTTAACAAAAAGACAAACTCTTTCGCACCTACAGAAACAACAGAACTACGCGCATCTAAATACTCCTGAAACAACAAGACCAAAGAAGCCACTAATGGAACAATCCGTTCTTTATTTCTTTTCCCTAAAACTTTAATTGTTTTTTGCCTTAAGTCAACATTTACAACTTTCAAATTGACCAACTCTATGCGACGTATTCCCGTAGCATAAAGCAACTCTATAATTAACTTATCTCTAATCCCTTCAAAATCTTCTGAAAATGGTATTGCAACTAAGATTTCATTCATTTCTGCTTCAGAAAAAGGAATCTCAATTTTTTTAGCTGTTTTTAAAGCTTTATGTTTAGCAAGAGGTGTAACAGATATAGTTTCTGTTTTTAATAAGAATTTATAGTATGCTTTTAAAGAAGCTATCTTCCTATTAATTGTCCGGTTTACAATTTTAGCTGCAACCAGAGCAACGATCCAATTTCGGATCATAACATAAGACACCTCATCAATATTAACCACCTCGCTCGTATCCTTACAAAACAAGATAAACTCGTTTAGATCATTTTCATAAGCCTTTATAGTATTTAAGGAATACTTTTTCTCTAAGGATAAATAAGCAATAAATGCAACTACAGACATATAGTAAAAATACAAAAGATTACCTACAACACTCATATAAATTAAACAACAAAAAAGCCTCGCAAAAAAAATTGCGAGGCTTAATTATATTATAAATTGTTAGATATTATATCTCTTCTTGATCTCTCAAGCCTTGAATATAATGCGCTTTTTGAATCTGAGCTCTACGTGCAACTGAGGGCTTCGTAAACTGCTGACGCTTTCTCAATTGACGCATTGTTCCAGTTCTATCGAACTTACGCTTGAAACGCTTCAATGCTCTATCTATGTTTTCTCCTTCTTTTATTGGTATAATTAACATGGGCTACAACCTCCTCTCTTTAGTGATTAAGACTGCAAAGATATAAACTATTTGACAATTAGCAACCCATATGCAATAAAATCAAAAAAATAAACCTTAGACCGCTCATAATCAATGAAATAAAAACAATATTATTACACTTTAGTGGTCTTATATTCTTTTTTATCGATCATAATTTTAGCCAAAATCTCTTTTAAAATTTCTGAAGTACCTCCTCCGATAGGCCCTAAACGACTATCCCGAAGTAATCTTGCTAACGGATAATCTTCCATATACCCATACCCTCCTAAGAATTGTAAGCAATCATAAATTACCTCGTCTGCCATTTTAGTAGACTTCAACTTAGAAATGGTAGCTTCTTTAACAACATATTCTCCTTTATTTAACCTGTAAGCAACCAAATAATTATATTCACGACACATTTCCATATCTGCTTGCAGTTCTACAAAACGATGACGTAACGCCTGATACTTATCTATGGTTTTTCCAAAAGCCTGTCTCTCTGACATATATTGTAACGCATAATCTAAAGCATATTCTGCTCTTGCATGAGCATTTATACCCATGATTAAACGTTCTAAAGCAAAATGTTCCATAATATAAGAAAAACCTTTATTTTCTTCTCCCATAAGGTTAGATGCAGGAATAGTAACATTATCAAAGGCAATCTCTCCTGTATCTGAAGCACGCCATCCTAATTTATTTAATTTAGTTGCGGATACTCCTGGTGTTTTTTTATCAATCAAAAATATGCTAATCCCTTTATTCCCTAATTCTGAATTAGTTTTAGCTGCAACGATCATATAATCGCAATACACACCATTAGTTATAAATGTTTTAGAACCATTAATAACATAAGTGTCGCCTTTTTTTTCAGCAGTAGTAAGCATTCCTGCCACATCACTCCCTCCAAAAGGCTCAGATATACACAAACAACCAATTTTTTCTCCTAGTACACTTGGCGTTAGGTATTGTTTTTTTAACTCATCATCTGCCTCTTTGTTCAAATGGGTCATTGCCAAATATGCATGCGCCCACATTGCTGCAGCAAATCCGCCTGAATTTATTTTCTGAAGTTCCTCTAAAAAGATAACCGTATAAAACAAATCTAATTCTAAGCCTCCATCTTTTTCTGGAGTGGCGAGACCAAAATATCCCATTTCGCCAAATTTAGCCCAAATAAAGCGCTCTATAGTACCTGTACTCTCCCATTTATCTATATGAGGAACAACTTCTTTCTTTAAAAAACTTTTGAGACTTTCTCTAAACAACTGATGCTCTTCTGTGAAGTACATACTTTTCATCTATATATATATTTTGAAAATTAGTTTCTAAGATGAAAATACCACACATTTAAAAAGTAAATCGTGATATTTTTCATAACTTTTTTTTTATAATGCCAAATATAAAGATATTCTATTGATTTTTTCGGAAGGAAACCCCTCTATATTTTTTAATTCATCAAAGGAATGGAAAGCTCCATTTTCTTCACGATAGCGGGCAATAGCATTCGATACCGTATAATTTAGATACACTAATTTTGACAGTTCTGAAACCGAAGCTGTATTGATATTTATTTTATTAAGCTTAGGTATGGATAAAACTTTAAAGTGCGCTGCAATTCTCTTAAGCACCACAGGGTCTAACCCATAGACCTCAGAAACCTGCTCATCATCTATAAAACCCCCTAACCTATCTCTGAATTTGATTATTCGTGCCGACAACTTATCCCCTATACCATTTACCGCTCTTAACTCTAAAGCGGTCGCTAAATTAATATCACTGACCAACTGTTTATTGGCCTTGACACTTCTTGTAGTAGAAACCAAAGTTTCTTCTTTTTTAGAACGTTTATTAGTAACCCAATCAGGAAATTTAAAATAGGGCGAAATTTTAGTTATCAAAGAATCTGACACCAAAGTTACCTTTTGAAAATCTTCAATAGAATTTACAAATTTACGGTTTGCCCTATACGCATGCAACCTATCAATTTCTAACACAGACATTCCTAAAGAATATCCTTTATAATCTGTAATGTAATTAGGATTGAAAGGAAAAATCACGATGCTATCTTTGCGCCGTGCATTTTTCTTAAGCTCATTTATTTGAGATTGCCCCTTTTTATCTTCTTTAAGATGCACTAAAGAGGCATCATCTAGCCTTGTAATATAAAAGGTATACACAATTTGAAGTAGTACAATAAAAAAGAGTAAAAAGAAAATCCCACTTCGTTCTTGTTTTGAGAACTTGAAGTGGGATTTAAAAATATTCATAAGTGTACTATTTAATCTTCAATAGCATCATACTTAAGCTTAATTGCATCAAGGTATCTCTTCAGCTGTTTTTTAACTACAGGGAAAAGGAAAAATAATCCTACCATATTCGGGAACACCATTGCAAAAATCATTGCATCTGAAAATGCCCAGATAGACCCCATACTTGCTGCAGCACCAATAACCACAAAAGCAAGGAATAAAAATTTATAGGTTAAATCTGCCGCTTTACCTCTACCGAATAAAAATTTCCATGATTGTAGTCCATAATAAGACCAAGAAATCATAGTAGACACCGCAAACAATACTACGGCTATTGTTAAGAAAACATTAGAATAAGGTATGTATGCCGCAAAAGCCTTAGCTGTAATACCAGCACCTTGAACAACATCTGCTCCTATTTGAACAGCACCACTACCATCAGAACTTACATCTAAACCATATTCAAAATAACCTCCAAAATTAAAAATAACAATTACTAAAGCGGTCATCGTACAGATTAAAACAGTATCAATAAATGGCTCCAACAACGCTACTAGACCTTCACTTGCAGAATATTTTGTACGTACTGCTGAGTGTGCGATAGACGCAGAACCAGCACCTGCTTCATTAGAAAAGGCTGCTCTCTTAAATCCAACTAACAAGACGCCTATAAAACCACCTACACTAGCTGCTTTAGGACTAAATGCTTCCGATACAATAAGTGAAACAGCATCATCAACTAAACTAATATTAGCAAAAATGATATACAAACAAGCAACTACATACATAATTGCCATAAATGGCACTACCTTTTCTGTTACTTGAGCAATTCTTTTAATACCTCCTATAATAATAACGCCTACTAAGACTGCAAGTACCAAACCTACAATAGCACCGGCTGCACTACTTTGCCAATTAAACAATTCTTTTAATACAATAGTAGCCTGATTAGATTGTGCAGCGTTACCACCACCAAAAGAACCACCAATACAGAAAATAGCAAAAACTACTGCTGCAACTTTCCCTAATTTCTTAAATCCTTTCTGTTTTAATCCTTTACTTAAGTAATACATTGGACCACCATAAACAGTTCCATCTTCACCTACATCACGGTATTGAACCCCTAAAGTACATTCCACAAATTTTGTAGACATCCCTAAAAGCCCGCATACGATCATCCAGAACGTAGCTCCAGGCCCCCCTAGTGCAATTGCTAAGGCAACCCCGGCAATGTTACCATTACCAACAGTACCAGATACTGCAGTGGCAAGTGCCTGAAAGTGACTTACTTCTCCGTCAGAACTTTCATCTCTGATCGTATCTATTATATCGCCGCTTACGGCCAAATCATCTTCTAAACCTACTAAATGCTCTTCAATATCAACATTTGACAAATCTTGACCTTGTGCTATACCGTCTTCTCCGTATAATTCTTTAGCACCATGTTTTTCTATATCTTCATACTTTCCTCTAACCGTACTGATAGCTTTTCCGAAGTATCTTACATTTGGAAAACCAAAATAGATGGTAAAAAATAATGCACTGGCTACTAATAAAACTAATACAAACGGAATATCTGGATCTTGCCAAACATTAAAAAATATTACCGCGGAAAAGAAATCTGAAATAGGCTTAAATGCTTCGTCAATTTTTTCATCCAATCCTTTTTCCACAACCTCCTGAGAAAAGGTAATAATAGGTGCCATTAATGTAAACAGCGTAAGAAGTCTATACTTCATAATATGTAAATTTGTTTTATAATTAGTCTAGTCGTCAGCAATATCCTAAAAAAAAACTACGCAATCAAGGAATATTATTTAAATCTGTTTAAACGATATGAAACATTTCGTTTAATTTACGAATTTGTTCTGGCCTTCCTAAGACGATTACCTTGCTTTTGGGTTGCAATTGTAAATCTGCTTCAGGATTTATTATATACTCCCCTTCTGGAGAAATATATCCAATAATTGTGCAGCCTGTTTTTCTCCTTAAATCTAAGTCTCTAAGGGAATTACATTCCATTTGATCTGTAAAATCTTCTATTGAAACTTCCTCTAAATTCGTGGTATGCCCACCTTCTACAGAAAGTTTATTTATAAAGGTGATCAAATCTGGCATCACAACTAAAGACGCCATATGGTCTCCACCAATCTTATCTGGCATAATTACTTTATTAGCACCCGCAAGTACAAGTTTTTTTTGTGATGTTGATAATGATGCTCGGCTAATGATAAATAAATCTTTATTTAACTGTCGCGATGAAAGCACTACAAATAAATTTGTAGCATCATCAGGAAGTGCCGTGATTAAAAATTTTGCTCGTTCAATACCCGCTTCTAATAAAACTTCATCATCATTAGCATCACCTTCAATAAAAAGTATATTTTCTTCAAAACGTTCAATAATTTCTTTATCCTTTTCTATAACGACAAATGGACGCTTGTACGCTTTTAAACGTTCTGCTGCCTGTGTACCATTTCTTCCATAACCGCAAATAATGACATGATCTGTAAGACTATTAATTTTAGATTTCACTTTTTTCTTTTTTAATAATTGAAGAGAATTTCTACCTAGAACATATTCTGTTATAACAGAAATAGCAAAGGCAAATATAAATACACTCGAAACGATTAATGATATGGTAAAAAATTTTGATTGCGCATCTAACGGCCTTACTTCTGAAAACCCAACAGTAGTTACAGTGATTACCGTCATGTAAATAGCGTCTACCCAATCGTAATTTGAAATATAACGATAGCCCAATACTCCAAACAACAACACTGCCGTCATAAGAAATACCGCTAAATATATTTTAGATCTAAAAAGTCTTAGCATAGCTTACAAGTCAAAGACCGAAGTTCTTTTGGTATATACCAAATCTTTAATTTTTAACCAAAAGGCAACAAACAAATACAAGGCAAAACCAAAACCGAGTGTTACAAAGGTTAGATAAATAAATGAAGTTCTTACCACACGTATACGAATCCCTAAACGCTCGGCTATACGCCTACATACTTCAAAACCGTGTTTTTGAAAAAAGTATAATAGTTGATATAAAAAATTCATGTGTTAAAATTAATCATTTCCTTTTAATAACCTATTACCTATAGCACATTGCAAGCATTTATTTTTAGTACAATACTCGTTGTATAATTGCAGAATAGACTGACTCTCCATTGCGTTAGACACAGAAACCTTTAACGCATCAAACTTATGTATAATGGTATTTTCTTCTTTTTTGATGTCTGAAATTATAGCAATCAAAACCTCATCAATCGGTTTTCCATGGTGGTGCGCATAGCAAAACTTTAGTGGCAGCACGGTGTTTATAATCAAAAGATCTATAAATTTTTTAGTGAGTTTCTTTTTGCTTTTTTTAGATTCTTTACCAAATGTATAATGAGTATCCCAGTACACACTAGCATCTACGCTAAAAATAGAATACATTTCTTCTAAAGTTGTAGCTTCAATAAGCTTACTGAACAAGTTATGTTGACCCGAATATAAATTTGAAAATTGTGATAATCTAATTGTTGGAAAGTTAGGTGGTCTCAACTTAAAAAATGCCGGTTTTAAAACACCATCTCCTGTACATTGAAATTTAAGTTTCACGTACTGATATTCTTTTTTTAATTCTTTAAAAAAAATATCATCATTACTTTCATCTAATAAACCCGAAAGCCCAAATAACAAACTTTCGAGCTGCATAGTATTCCCTCCTATTTTTCGAATAACAGCTATATTTACGTGCTGAGCCAAACTCAAGAAAGCATCTCCATTTATTTTTAATCCAAAATTTTTCAAAAGCATCACAAACAATACTTCTTCCCAATTATTTTTAGAATCTTCTAAAAGCTTTAAAATAAGCTTCGATTTATCTTCTAAACGTTCAAAATATAATCTATCTAGCCAATTTCTAAGTGTAAAAGCAGCTACGTCTTCAATTTGTTTTTCACAATTAATAAAACTTTTGCCACTTTTTGAAAATAGCTTTTCATAGCTCAAAACTAATTCTTCCGGCAAATAAGTTTTAAGCTCTAACGTTGGAATAGGTATATTATCTTTACGATAAATAGCGGTATCCTCTTCCCAGACCACATGTAATATTACATTAGCATAGTTTGCATCAAGTTCATGGTTGTGTGCATACCAATCAGAGGCTTTAATGTGTATCTCTACATTACCCGCCCATAATTGATTCCCTATTCTAATCTGTGAATTGAAAAAATCTGGTCCCGCAAAATAATTGTGCGTACCCACTTTAACTATTTCAATAGCTTCATTAGTTGTACTTATCAAGTTAGCTATGGGAATTTTCTTATGTTTCCAAATAAAATGAAGAAAGTCTTCGCGCATGTAATGGTATAGTTTACAAGGCATAAGATAGTAAATAAAAGCAAAAAAGACATAAACACTGACTACATCAGTATTTATGTCTTTCCTCTTTTAAAAAAAATCTCTTTAAGGTTCCTGAAATTACTCAGCCACTTCACCTTCCCAATTCATAAAACCACCTAATAAATTATCTGCATTTTTAAAACCTACACTATTCATAATAGCACAAGCTTGCCCACTTCTTGCTCCTGAACGGCAATACACGTAGTAGTTTTTACTTTTATCTAGTTTCTCTATTTCATCTAAAAAACCTTGTCCTAAATGTATATCTATATTTGTAGCCTCTGGGATGTAACCCTCTTCTACTTCTTCAGGCGTACGGACATCTAAAATAAAAGCATTGTCATCATTATTTAATTGCGCTACCCATTCTTCTTGTGATAAATCTGCCATTTCTTTATGTATTTTAAGTTCTCCAAAAATAGTGCATTATTTAAATAAAACCTTACACTAGGCCTAGAGATTAGAACTTACAATTTAATACTCTTAACGAAAAGTATGCAACCAATGTTTTAAAAAGAAGCATGTAGATTTCTAAAAGCTATCTAAATTGCCTTACCAAAGCCACCAAATAGGGAACGATAAAAAAAACATCAGAAATTGCCGTACTTGTGTTCAATGCTCCCCAACCATAATCACCATCTTGAAAATTATTTAATTTTAGCATTGAAGACTCGCATAACCTCTTTATATGTTTTTGCTTCATCTAAGAATTCTTGTACAACATTTACAGGACCAAGTGGAAGCCATTTTTTTGGTTTATTTTTTACAATAACCATAATCGTTGCTTTTAGTTCTGATAAACTCATGAAACCAACTTCATCTTCAACAACAGATTCAACATAAACCATCTTAGTTAAATATACAATACTATGCCATAAACTAATTTCACCTGCTTGTTTCTTGCGTATTTGAGTATAAACATTTCCTTGCGAATCTATGATGACAACATTTTTTTGATATGTTTTGACATGCTTTTTATCTCTTAAAAAAGATTCTGCTGCAATTCTTTTTTTTCTAATATAGACACCAATATCACCTGTCATATGATTCACATATAAAGCTGGGAACATTATACTATTATTCATCCCTCTCGATATTTTGATATAAACGACCACCTGTCGAAATTCCACCTAATCTAAACCACCATGGGGCTGAAGATATAGGATAAGCTAATTTCCAGTAAATTATACGTGATAATTCTTCACTAGGAAAAGCATTCCCATGCCCCCAACGCATGTGGCTTGCTATACTGCCAAAACGTTTTAAATTCCAGGTCTGATTGCCTATCTGCTTTAGCCAAGGTTGTCGTTCCATTAATTCGCGACTTATAGCCCAATGATGTTTTTTCCCACT
Organism: Cellulophaga algicola DSM 14237; assembly: GCF_000186265.1. Classification (NCBI taxonomy): domain Bacteria; kingdom Pseudomonadati; phylum Bacteroidota; class Flavobacteriia; order Flavobacteriales; family Flavobacteriaceae; genus Paracellulophaga; species Paracellulophaga algicola. The sequence continues at coordinate 2,680,953 of NC_014934.1, read as the reverse complement.
CATATCAACACCCATTCGTTTCCATCTTGCAACGCTTGCACCATATTCATGCGACATTCCGTAACCAAAGTACCGCTTAGTGCCACCAACAACACCTTTTGACAAAACAGCTTTCCATAAACCGCTAAATACAGACTTCACCAAAAAAACATCAGAAATTGCCATACCAGTATTCAATGCTCGCCAACCATGGTCCCCATCTTGAAAATCATAATAGGCTTGTTTACCAGAGTCCAAAATAGGTACAAATGATTCTCCTGTGCCAACTTCTGGATAATCTTTTTCATTAAAATCTTTACCATTATAATAAGCTCCACCAAAGCTCGTAACCCCACCAGTACTTGCATTAAAATGGCTAATGGTATACTCTTGCATACCATTACCTATTATTACACTTAAATAGGCATTGGGGGTAACGTACTCGTACATTCATTAATTTTCTGTAAGCTTCTTTTACATACCTTGGACTACGGTTGCCAATCAAAACATTACCATTTGAACTATAAATGTTATTGTAAACATCATACTATAATCCTTCTCTGTAGTCCCAAAAGTACTCTTTATCATCTACTTTTATTCTATAAACTGCCCCATCATCATTAAAATGAGAAATTTCACCTTTAGGCACATATACTATGCCCCCATTAGGAGTTTTATAAAATCTAGTTTTAACTAAGGCGTAATTAAAAGCTTTTGCCCATTTTAATGAACTCCAAAAATTTCCAGATAGTATTTTGGTTTAACCGAAACAAGATAGCGGTAGCGCTACAAAAATTTAACAAATAATTAATAAATACATCAAAAAAATAAATATACATTTGTATATACAATTATTGTATCAACATGAATGTAGAAGCCATCATAAAAACAGACAAAGAAATTCCTTTACGCCAAAGGACTCTTATTCATTTAAACCTAGTAGGCAATAAGATTACAGAGATTACAATGAATCAGTTAAAACCTTTTGATGTATCGCTTCAACAATTTAATGTTTTGCGAATTTTAAGAGGTCAGAATGGCAAGGCTGCAAATTTGAGCACCCTCAACGAACGTATGGTTACTAAAATGAGTAATACGACCAGGCTTGTAGATAAGCTAATTCTAAAAGGATATGTAGAGCGTACTACTTGCGAAAGCAACCGAAGAAAAGTGGAGATCTATATAACAGCTTCTGGACAAGAGGTTTTACTAAAAATGGATAAAGCAATGATAACTTCTGAAGACATTATTCTAGAGAAGTTTACCAATGAAGATTTAATACTATTGAATAAATTATTTGACAAATTTTAAACTAAAACATGAGCAATTATATTGATAACTTAAATTGGCGTTACGCCACCAAGAAATTTGATACTACTAAGAAAGTGGCTAAAGAAGATTTTGAAACTATTTTAGACGCTGCATCCTTAACGGCATCTTCTTATGGGCTACAACCCTACAAAATACTCGTAATAGAAGATCCTACTATTCGTGAACAATTAAAACCATTTGCTTGGGGACAATCGCAAATAACGGATGCTAGCTATTTAATAGCTTTCGTACATCATACCACCTTTAATGAAGAATTAATAGACAATCATATCGAGGATATAAGTGAAACTAGGGGTATACCTTCTGAAGCATTAGCAGGTTATTCAGATTTCATGAAGTCTAAACTAATGCCCCTTTCTGATGAAACAAAAGCTATCTGGGCAGCTAAACAAACGTATATTGCACTAGGAAATGTATTATCTGCTGCGGCCGATTTAAAAATTGACACCTGCCCTATGGAAGGTTTTGAACCTGCCGAGTTTAATAAGATTTTAGGCTTAGACGCTCAAAACTTAAATACCTCTGTACTGGTAACTATTGGCTACAGAGCTGAAGATGATGACACACAGCATTATAAAAAGGTTAGAAAATCCAAAGAAAAATTAATTCAATACATATAAACAACAATCACTAAATTTTAAAAACATGAAAAAAAATATTTTAAGTGCCGTATTTGCAATCGTAATAGCAACAGCTGCAACTGCAGGAGTAAACCCAATAGATGGTGAAAAGAAAGAAGTAAATGCCGAAACTAGTACTGTAACTTGGAAAGGGTATAAGTTTGCAGGATCTCACTACGGAAAAATTAACCTAAAGTCTGGAACATTACTATTTGATGGCGATAAATTAACTGGCGGTGAGTTCCTTATAGATATGGCAACTATTAGTGTTGAAGATTTAAAAGCGGGCGAAGGCAAAGAAAAATTAGAAGGTCACTTAAATTCTGATGACTTTTTTGGTGTTGAAGCTCATAATACGTCTAAATTGATTTTCACTACTGTAAAAGCTACTGGCAAAAATTCTTATGAAGTAACAGGAGATTTAACCATTAAAGGTAAAACTGCACCAGTTTCTTTTGATGTTTCTGTTTATGGGAGTAAAGCAACCGCTAACTTAAAAGTTGATAGAACTGTTTACGACATACATTATGGTTCTACTAACTTTACAGATACGTTGAAAGATAAAGCAATCTATGATGAATTTGATTTAGTAGTAGATTTACAATTCTAAACCTATTAAAAAAATAACAAAACCCCACGCTACTGTTAATTGTATTGTGGGGTTTATTTTTTTTATGAAATGCTGTTTGAAATCTTAAAAATGATTTCTATCTTTGGAGTCAATGAAAAATTTAACTGTAAATACATGGTGGTGGAATAACTTACGAAAAAACGCGTGAGCAAAGCACCATTGTATTAAATATATATATAAGGCTTGTCATCACGACAAGCCTTACTTATTTTATAGCATTAAAGATGACGTACAAACTACATACCCATTACAAGAAAATACTTGCCGACACAATTACTCCGGTAAGTGTATACCTTAAAATTCGAGATCGTTTCCCCAACAGCATTTTACTGGAAGGAAGTGACTACCATGCCAATGACAACAGTTTCTCTTATATCTGCTGCAATCCTATTGCATCTATTAAAGTAGAAAACGAAATTATCACCCAGCAATTCCCGGATGGTAAGGTTGAAGAAATAGCTATTGACACTTCTACGGATGTGGTCAGCATCATTGAAGATTACAGCAAAAGGTTTATAGCCGATGAGAACGATTTTAAATTTATTGATAATGGCCTCTTTGGCTATATGGCTTATGATGCCGTTCGGTATTTTGAAGATGTAAATGTTTCTAAAAAAGAGAATTCGGTTGCGATACCAGATATTTATTATGCTGTTTATAAAAATATCATCGCTATAAATCATTTTAAAAATGAAGCCTACATTTTTTCTAACTGTTACGAATCAGAGAGTAACGTCACTGAAATAGAGCAAATATTAAACGTAAAGAATTTCGCTTCTTATAACTTTACCCTAGATGGTAAAGTTGCTTCAAATTTAGAAGATGATGATTTTAAAGAACAGGTAAAACTAGCTAAAAAGCATTGCCAAAGAGGTGATGTTTTCCAACTGGTATTATCACGTCGTTTTTCTCAAGGATTTAAAGGCGATGAATTCAATGTGTACAGAGCGCTACGCTCTATAAATCCATCACCTTATTTATTCTATTTTGATTATGGCGATTTTAAAATATTCGGAAGTTCTCCAGAAGCACAATTAATCGTTAAAGATGGTGCTGCAGAAATTCATCCTATAGCCGGTACTTTTAAACGTACCGGAGATGATGAAAAAGATGCCATTATCGCAAAAGAATTGACGGAGGATGATAAAGAAAATAGCGAGCATGTAATGCTGGTAGATTTAGCACGAAACGATTTGAGCCGTAATGGAAATATGGTGAGAGTAACTAATTACCGCGAAGTACAATTCTTTTCGCACGTTATTCACCTTGTATCTAAAGTGGTTGGTCAAAAGAAAAAAGACATCCCCACCATGAAAGTAGTTGCAGATACTTTTCCTGCAGGTACGTTAAGTGGTGCTCCAAAACACATGGCGATGCAGTTGATAGAAAAATACGAAAAAACAAGTAGAGGCTATTATGGTGGTGCTATAGGTTTTATGGATTTTAATGGAAACTTTAATCATGCTATTATGATTAGAACCTTTCTTAGTAAAAACCATAGCCTACATTACCAAGCTGGCGCAGGAATTGTTGCTGCCTCTAAGCCTGAAGACGAATTACAAGAGACCTATAATAAACTTGGTGCTTTAACAAAAGCACTTGAAATTGCTGAGACCATATAATCATGAAGAAAATTTTAGTCATAGATAATTACGATAGCTTCACCTATAATTTAGTTCATTACTTAGAAGATCTAGATTGCGAAGTGATTGTAAAAAGAAACGATCAACTTTCTTTAGAAGAGGTTGATGCTTTTGAATACATCGTTCTTTCTCCAGGACCAGGAATCCCTGAAGAAGCAGGTTTATTAAAAGATATTATTAGAACCTACGCTCCAACTAAGAAAATTTTTGGTGTATGCTTAGGACAACAAGCAATTGCCGAAGTATTTGGGGGCTCATTGATTAACCTTGAACAGGTTTATCATGGTATTGCTACCCCTATTACTATTACACAAGAGGATGCCCTTTTTAAAGATTTACCTTCAGAAATAAAAGTGGGCCGCTACCATTCTTGGGTCGTAAACCCTAAAGATTTACCCAACTCTGTGATTGCTACCTCTTTTGATATAAATGGACAAATTATGTCATTGCGCCATACTACTTACGATGTATCTGCGGTACAATTTCACCCAGAGTCTGTCTTGACTCCTGACGGGAAAAAGATTTTACAGAACTGGTTATTATCTTAAGCTAGAAAAGAAACACCTTAATTTAGGGGGATTAAAAAATAAAGTAATAACACACTAAAAACTGTTCCCGCTTGGAATGGTAACGAGGAGATTATGAAAGATATATTAAACAGACTAATTAACCACGATGTACTCGCTAAAGCAGATGCAAAGCAGGTATTGGTTAACATAGCAAAAGGAGATTACAACACCAGCCAGATTGCTGCTTTTTTAACAGTATATATGATGCGTAGTGTAACGATAGAAGAACTAGAGGGTTTTCGTGATGCCTTACTAGAACTTTGTTTAGCCGTAGATTTATCTGCCTATAATCCCGTAGATTTATGCGGTACGGGTGGTGATGGAAAAGATACGTTCAACATCTCTACGCTAGCTTCTTTTGTTACTGCAGGAGCTGGTATTAAAGTCACCAAACATGGTAATTACGGCGTTTCTTCCAAGTGTGGAAGCAGCAACGTTATGGAATTTCTAGGAATCAAATTTAGTAGTGACGCTGGTTTTTTAGAAAAAAGCATTGATGAGGCCGGAATTTGTGTTTTACACGCTCCCTTATTTCACCCAGCCATGAAAAATGTAGCTCCCATCAGAAAAGAACTAGCGGTAAAAACATTTTTTAATATGTTGGGTCCAATGGTGAACCCTGCATTTCCAAAAAATCAGATGGTGGGTGTCTTCAATTTAGAACTCGCTAGAATGTATGGATACCTTTATCAGAATACCGATAAAAACTTTACGGTACTTCATGCCTTAGATGGGTATGATGAAATTTCTTTAACGGGTAACACAAAAACAATATCTAACACCACAGAAAGTATGCTTAAGCCATCAGATTTTGGCGTACGTGCGGTAAGCATGCAAGAAATTGCAGGAGGAGAAAGTATTGAAGCATCTGCTCAAATATTCTTAAATATTTTACAAGGAAAAGGTACCGAAGCTCAAATTAATGTGGTCTGCGCTAATGCAGGAATGGCCATTGCTACTGTTGACGGCTTAACCCCGATGCAAGGTTTTGAAAGAGCAAAAGAATCATTAGTAAGTGGAAGAGGATTAGCCGCTTTAAAAAAACTACAAGCATTGAGTGCCTTATAAATTTTAAGATGAACATATTAGATAAAATAGTACTAGACAAACGCAAGGAAGTAGCACTTAGAAAAGCGCTAATTCCCGTTTCGCAATTAGAGCAATCTGTTTTATTTGCCAGACCTGAAAATTCTCTAGCGACCGCATTACGCAATAGTGCCTCTGGCATCATTGCAGAACACAAAAGAAGATCGCCTTCTAAATCAGAAATCAACCAAAGTTTAAATGTACAAGATGTTGCTACTGGCTATGAAGCTGCAGGAGTATGTGGAATGTCTGTTTTAACCGATGCCAAATACTTTGGGGGCTCTCTAGATGATCTTCTTATTGCAAGAGCCGCTACAAAATTTCCATTACTCCGTAAAGAATTTATTATTGATGAATACCAACTTTTAGAAGCAAAAGCCTATGGGGCAGATGTAATTTTATTGATTGCTGCTATTTTATCAAAAGAAGAAATTAAAAATCTTTCTGAATTTGCAAAAAGCCTAAAACTAAATGTGCTATTAGAGGTTCACAACGAAGAAGAGTTACAGAAATCTATCATGCCAAGTTTAGATATGTTAGGTGTAAATAATAGAAACTTAAAAACTTTTGACGTAAGTCTAGAAACAAGTAAAGCTCTTTCTGCTTTAATTCCTGATGATTTTGTAAAAGTTTCTGAAAGCGGAATAAGTTCTATCGCTGCTATTCAAGATTTGAAAGACTATGGATACCAAGGTTTTTTAATTGGTGAGAATTTTATGAAAACCGATACTCCTGGTGCTCACGCTAAAAAATTCATTGAACAATTAGAAGCCAAATAATATAGAAATGACGGCAGATAAATATACTCTATTAGACAAAGTACCGACAACTTTAGAACATCATCATCTAAAGTTAAAAATTTGCGGCATGAAATTTAATACCGCTAAAGTTGCTGCATTGCAACCTGATTATTTAGGGTTTATCTTTTGGGAACCTTCTAAAAGAAATTTTGAAGGTCCGCTGGAAGCAATTCCACATCATATTAAAAAAGTGGGGGTATTTGTTGATGCTACTATCGAAGAAATCTCTCGTAAAGTGGAAGATTATAAGTTGTTGGCTGTACAACTTCATGGTCATGAATCTCCAGAATTCTGCAAAGCATTAAAAGAAAAAAATAGTACAATTCAAATCATTAAAGTTTTTTCTATTAAAGAAGAATTTAATTTTAATGTTTTAGAAGCCTACGAAGAGGTTACAGATTTCTTTTTATTTGATACCAAAGGAAAACTTCCTGGAGGAAATGGGTATACTTTTAATTGGGATGTATTAAAGAAATACCCTTCTAAAAAACCCTATTTCCTAAGTGGTGGTATTGGTCTTGAAGAAATAACTAAGCTTGAAGCATTCTTAAAGGTACCCGCTTCAAAATATTGCCATGCCATAGATGTCAATAGTAAATTTGAAACATCACCTGGTCTTAAGGATATTGACAGCTTAGAACAATTGATAAAAAATTTGAAAAAGAACTAAAATATAATGGAATTTTAAGCATTCTTTAGCGACAAAAAAGAGAATACTTTATATTTCTTACTAAACACTAATTCCTATGAATTATAACGCAACTGAAAAAGGATACTACGGAGCATTTGGTGGAGCATACATCCCAGAAATGCTATACCCAAACGTGGAGGAGCTACGCCAAAACTACCTAAAAATAATGGCGGAACCAGATTTTAAGGAAGAATTTGATCAGCTTTTAAAAGATTACGTAGGCAGACCTTCGCCTTTGTATTTTGCAAAGCGACTTTCAGAAAAATACAACACTAAGGTTTACTTAAAACGTGAGGACCTAAACCATACTGGGGCGCACAAAATAAATAACACTATTGGCCAAATATTAATGGCAAAACGCTTAAACAAAACCAGAATTATTGCCGAAACTGGCGCTGGGCAACACGGTGTTGCTACTGCTACTGTTTGCGCATTAATGGGAATGAAGTGTGTGGTGTATATGGGAGAGATAGATATTGCGCGTCAAGCACCAAATGTAGCACGTATGAAAATGCTTGGTGCCGAAGTTAGACCCGCTTTATCTGGCAGCAGAACTTTAAAAGATGCTACCAATGAAGCTATCCGTGATTGGATCAACAACCCAGTAGATACCCATTACATTATTGGTTCGGCTATTGGCCCGCACCCCTATCCTGATATGGTCACTCGTTTTCAATCTATTATTTCTGAAGAAATAAAATGGCAGTTAAAAGAAAAAGAAGGGCGAGAAAATCCAGATTATGTAGTTGCTTGTATTGGCGGCGGTAGTAATGCTGCAGGAACCTATTATCATTTTTTACATGAACCAGAAGTTGGTATCATTGCGGTAGAAGCTGCTGGAAAAGGAATTAATTCTGGCGAAAGTGCAGCTACATCTGCTTTAGGAAAAGAAGGTGTTATTCATGGTTGCAAGACGCTATTGATGCAAACAAATGACGGACAGATTACAGAGCCATATTCTATATCTGCAGGGCTAGATTACCCAGGCGTTGGACCTATGCATGCGCACTTATATACATCTGGCCGTGGAGAATTTTATTCTGCTACAGACGATGAAGCTATGAAATCTGGTTTGGAATTAACACAGCTAGAAGGAATAATCCCTGCTATAGAAACGAGCCACGCCTTAGCCATATTTAAACATAGAACCTTTAAATCTGACGATGTTGTAGTCATCAGTCTATCTGGTCGTGGTGATAAGGATTTAGATAATTATATAAAATATTTCAATTTGTAAAAAATGAATAGAATAAACCAAAAAATGCAAGAGGATAAAAAACTTTTGTCCATATATTTCACCGCAGGATACCCATCTTTAAATGATACTGTAAAAATTATTCAGGATTTAGAAGCTAGTGGTATTGACATGATAGAAATAGGATTACCTTTTAGTGATCCTTTAGCAGATGGCCCTACTATTCAAAATAGTTCCACGGCTGCTCTTAAGAATGGGATGACTACAAATTTACTTTTTGAGCAATTGAAAGACATTCGAAAATCGGTTTCAATACCTTTAATTCTAATGGGCTATTTTAATCCTATGTTACAATACGGCGTAGAAGCTTTTTGCAAAAAATGTGCAGAAATAGGGATTGATGGGTTGATTATGCCGGATTTACCTTTAGATGTGTATCAAGACGAATATGAAGCCATTTTTAAAAAATATGATTTAAAAAATATCTTTTTAATTACGCCGCAAACAAGTGATAACCGCATTCAACAAATTGACACGGCTTCTGATGCTTTTATCTATATGGTAAGTTCGGCTAGTGTTACCGGTTCTAAATCAGGATTTGGAACGGAACAAACTACTTATTTTAATCGCATTGGTGCTATGAATCTTAAAAACCCACAAATTGTAGGTTTTGGAATTAATAATGCAGAAACTTTTCAGCAAGCTACAGCGCATGCAAAAGGCGCTATTATTGGTTCTGCATTTATAAAACATTTAACCGAAAAAGGCCCTGAGGCAATTCCTGAATTTGTCCGTACAATTAGAGCATAGGTTTATGAAAGATTTTTTTAATAACTGGAAACTAATTCTCCTAGCGTGTCTTACGCTAGGGTTAGCTCCATTTTTCCCAGAACCTCATCTATGGGGAAAGTTAAAATGGATTGCTGGTGGAGCTATTGGTATGACTTTTAAGGACTGGTTTGATGTAGTTTTACATGGTTTACCTTTTATACTTTTAATACGATTAATTGTGAAGAGCTTATTCAGGAAAGAGCAGCCTAAATAAAGCTGTTTTCTGATATAAAATCAATACATTTAATCTTACTTTTCAATAAAAATCAAAACAACCGAATGAAGAAGATTCTAATTTGCCTTTTAGCTTTGGCAAGTGTAGCGATGAGTGCTCAAGAAACTGCACAATTACAATCACAAATTAGACATAGCATTGATGAAATAAGAGATTTTGTTTCCATTCCTAACAATGCTACAGACCATGCAGAGATGAATAGAAACTTAACTTGGTTAACTAAAAAGTTTACCGAAAGAGGATTCAATACATCTATATTACCAACTTCAGGTCAATCTTTATTTTTTGCAACGCTACCTATTATTGAAGGTAAGCCCACTATACTTTTTTATATGCATTTTGATGGACAGCCTGTAGACGCCTCTAAATGGGATCAAAAAAATCCGTATCAAGTAGTATTAAAATCCCAAGATGGCGACACGTATAAAAATGAATTATTTGAAGATTTAAATACTGATTTAAATGAGGAGTGGCGTTTATTCGGAAGGTCTACATCAGATGACAAAGGGCCTATTGTAATGTTGCTTAATGCTTTTGATTTATTAAAAAAGAATGAAACAGCGCTCCCCTTCAACGTTAAAATTATTATAGATAGTGAAGAAGAAAGTGGTAGTAAACCGCTACCAAAAGCCGTTAAAGAATATAAAGAACTCTTAGAGGCTAATTTTTTAATTATCAATGACGGTCCTGTGCATAGTTCTGGAAAACCGACTATTGTTTATGGCTGTCGAGGAATCACAACAATGACTCTTACCACATATGGTCCAATAAAACCCCAACATAGCGGCCATTATGGTAACTATGCCCCAAATCCTGGTTTTCAACTTTCGCAATTGTTAGCGAGCATGAAAGACAAAGACGGAAAAGTTACAATAGCGGGGTATTATGACGGCATCAGTATCGATGAAGAAACCATGAACATCCTAAAAAATGTTCCAGATAATGCAGAAATTATTAATAAAGATCTACAAATCCGTACTCCTGAAAAGGTAGGATCTTTTTATCAAGAAGCATTACAATACCCGTCATTAAACATCAGAGGTCTATCTTCTGGATGGACAGGTGACGAGGCTAGAACAATTATTCCTGAGAATGCCATAGCAGAATTAGATATACGTCTTGTTCCTGAATCGGACGGGAGTAAATTAAAAGAATTGATAAAAAAACACATTCAGAATCAAGGCTATTTTATTACTTCAAAAGAGCCTACTAAAGAAGAACGCTTAGCGTATAACAAAATCATTAAAATCACGGAGAGTGGTGTTACTGATGCATTCAGAACAGACCTTAATAACACCTACGGAAATTTTATATTGAATAATCTAAAAGAAGAATTTCAAGAAGATGTGGTTCAAATTCGCATTATGGGAGGTACGGTACCAATCGCACCTTTTATTAATGAATTAAAAATTCCTGCCTTTATTGTTCCTATGGTAAATCCAGACAACAATCAACATAGCCCAAATGAAAATTTAAAAATTAGCCAGATTGGATACGGGATTCGCACATTTTACCGTTTATTATCTAGTCCTTTAGAATAAGTAAGGTTTAGTTTAACAAGGTTATAACAAAGTCTTACAATAGCCTTAACGGAGTAAAAAACAGTTTTACCTTATCTTGTAGTTGAACCAAAAAAAGAGAAACTATGGGAATTATAGATGATAAAAGATTAAAAAGAACAGTGGAACAAACAAATCCTACAAACCCTACGGGAAACACAAGTCAAACAACAAATAGGTTTGATATTGAGAAGAGAACCATAAAAGAACAGCAAAACAAGAAATAACAGTAGTCCTCTTGTTTTCAAAAGCCACAAATTCAAAATTGAATTTGTGGCTTTTTTTTATGATAATAATTTAGACCTAAACAACTCAAAATCAAACAGCAAAACAATCATAAAAATTAAAATTTCTTACCATAATTCTTTCTTTATAAATCTGTGATAATTCCGTGATTTCTTACCTATAAGTTTGCACCTGTAGAATCGAAAGAGCTAATAACTCAAAGCGATTGTCGTAAATCAATTTAAATAATTTAAAAATCAAATTTATTATGAGAAAAGGAATTTTATTAATTTCAAAAGTAGCATTAGTATCTGTATTTATTCTAACAACTAGCTGTTCTAGTGATGATGACACAGAAACAATAATTGAGACTGTTACTATAGATTCATCTTTACCAAACGGAACTTTAGTAGCCTCAAGAGTTGGTTCATTCGTAGCAGAAAGCGGAACTCCAACTGCGGGTACAGCTGAATTAGGTACTGATGATGATAGCACTAGCTTTATTCATTTTGAAAGTGATTTTACAACAGAATTAGGTACTGGTACCGTTGGTATCTTTTTATCTACATCAGCAGTTTATACTCCAGATCCTGCAAATGGTAATCCAGATCTTATGCTAATTGGTAATGCAGCTGCTAACGGAGAGAAATTTATTAAATTATCTGCTGCTCCAGACGCAAAATATACACACATTATTTTATGGTGTGCTACTGCTAATATTCCTTTCGGTAATGCAGAATTAAACTAATTATACCTCTTAAGTTTAAAGTAACACCTTTGTCTTACTATCAGAAATTATTCGTGTAGGTACTCAAAGGTGTTCTTTTTAAAAAATAAAAAAGCAGCTATGAAAAAAATAGTATCAATAACCTTTATGTTATTCTTAATAACATTTAAAATTAACGCACAAAGTGGTTGGACTAGAGAAGCTAAAGGGTTTTATGGTCAAGTTACTGCTTCTACTTTTTCTTCTCACGATTATTATACCACTACAGGCGCACTCTCTGATCAAGGTAGCACCTTTAACAGCCAAAGTCTTTCATTATACGGTGAGTATGGTATAACAGATCGTTTTACAAGTATCTTATCTATCCCCGCACTTGTTTTAAATAATTTTAGTACCACAGAAACAGTAGCCGGCGTAGGGAGTATTAAATTAGGATTCAAATATAAAATCTTTAAAGAAAGCCCTATTGCTATTCAGGTAGATTTTGATATACCTACTAATAATGGTGTGAATTTTGCAACAGCAAAAGAAGCGGATGATTTCGGACAAATAAATACCATTAATCTACCAACATCAGATGGTGAATTTAATGTGTGGACAAATTTAATTGCTTCACATTCTTTCCCAAATGGAAAAACTTACGGTAGCATCTATTCGGGGGTAAACTTTAGAACAGAATCATTTAGCAATCAATTTCAAGCAGGAGCAGAATTAGGTCATTTATTTTTAGATAAATTCTACCTTATTGGGAAATTGAAAATTCAAGAAAAATTAGATTCAAAAGAAAGTGGAAATCAAAATTCATCATTTTTATACGGTGAAGGAACCACATTTACTTCATTTGGGTTTAATGGTGTGTACAAATTAAATGACAAATATAGTATAGTTGCTGAGTACTCCGACTATACTGATATATTAGTCAATAGAAAAAATATTTATGATGGCGCCACTTTTTCTCTTGGTCTATCTCTAGAGTTTTAATATAGTTTGCTCTTATTTTTATACTTAAAAACCCCAAAATTAATACTATTAAATTCTGGGGTTTTATATTCTTCCATTTTTATTGGTTTAGTATTACATCTATTTTTAAAGACCTATTTTCTTGACATAATTAAAAAAAATATCTTTAATCATTTGATTATCAATAACTAAAATATCCCGAAAGTATCACAGTAAGTTTATCTCCATGTGATTTTATTACAGAATAGGTTCACTTTATTTGTATTCACCTAAAAATTTAAGTAATGAAAAAAATCTATTTAATTACAAGCATGATTCTCGCCTTAGCATTTACAAGTTGCGACGACGATGATGACAATCAAGAACTACAAGTAATTCCTGCAGCAGGCTCTATTGCTGGCGGCCCTTTTACCTTTTGTGTAGATGGTACAGCAGATATGGTAAGTGGTATAACCATAGACGACGCTGATGCCATGGGTACAAATAGTACTTGGGTTATTACAGATGATCAAGGTAATATCTTAGGGCTACCACCAACAGTAGCTGACGTAGAAGGTGTTAATTTTGACGATGCTGGAGCTGGAGTATGTTTTATCTGGCACCTACGTTTCGAAGATGGTTTAGCAGGTGCTGAAGTAGGTATGAATACGTCTAACCTAGAAGGAACTTTTGATCTTTCAAACTCCATACAAGTAACAAGAAATAAAACGAACGCAGGAGTACTAACTGGTGGTCCTTATGAATTTACTATTGATGGAACACCTGATATGGTTTCAGGCTTAAGTTTAGATAGCAGTGATTCTAGCGGAAGTAATAGCACCTATGTAATTACAGATGCAGATGGAAACATCTTAGGAATGCCTCCTACCTTAGCAGCTGTAGAAGGCGTTGATTTTGACGGAGCTGGAGCTGGTGTTTGTTTAATTTGGTATGTACGCTATGAAGATGGGTTAACAGGTGCTGAAGTAGGTATGAATGCAAATGATTTAGAGGGTTGCTTTAGCTTGTCTAATTCTATTATGGTTACAAGAACACAAGGTGCTAATGCAGGTGTACTAACTGGTGGTCCTTATAACTTTTGTATTGACGGTACGGCTGATATGGTTTCAGGAATCTCTTTAGATAGTGCAAATGTATCTGGTGAAAATAATTCTTGGGTTATTACAGATGATCAAGGAAACATATTAGGGCTACCCCCTACTTTGGCTGCTGTTGAAGGGGTAGATTTTGATGGCGCAGGTGCTGGGGTTTGTTTAATCTGGTACTTACGTTACAATGGTAGTATTACCGGAGCAGAAGTTGGTATGAATGCAAATGACTTAGAAGGTGATTTTGACCTATCTAACGCTCTATCTGTTACAAGGAGTAAGACAGAAGCCGGTACACTTTCTGGTGGTCCTTATAACTTTACTATTGATGGTACTTCTGACTTCGTATCTGGAATTACCTTAGACGATACTAATGCAAGTGGCTCATTGAGCACTTATGTGATCACCGATGCTGACGGCAAAATTTTAGGAATGCCTCCAACATTAGCAGCTCTTGAAGGAGTTGATTTTGATGGTGCAGGAGTTGGCGTATGTCTCATATGGTATTTGCGTTATGAAGAAGGGTTAGCAGGTGCTGAAATAGGCATGAATGCAAATAATCTAGAAGGATGTTTTGATTTATCTAATGCTATTACTGTAAACAGAACAATGCCTTAAATTGAATTTTTAAAAAATTGTCTATACTGTAAAACCCGGAAATCAATGGTATTGAATTCCGGGTTTTTATTTTTCATCATTTTATAAGCCTCAAAACCACCCACAGCCCTATTGGCTGCTCCTGAAGGTGCCGTTAAGGATACTGTTTTAATACATCTATCTCCTAATTGAAATTGATGGATGCGCGGTACAATATCTGATAAGACTTCAAGCTTAATATTATGGTCTTTTAAATGTTTTCTAAAAAAATATTCAGGTCCATTTTTACTATTCCCTCCTGTAAACAATAAAGTATCTACATTGGGATACTGCTTTAGATACCCAATAACATTTCGTAATTGAATATTCTGCATTCCTAAATCAGACGCATCAATCTTTATGCGTTCCGCACTTTCAACAATGTCACAAACTCCAATTTTCTGACGTTTTAAAAAATCCTTCCGTTGTGCTATTGCGGCATCAGAAGTTTCAAACAATAAATCTAGTTCAAAAATGCGATCTAAAATTGGCCATAATTGTCCATCTCTACTTCCATAACAAAAATTTACGTCTCCTTCTTTTAAAGCTCCCATCGTAAACCTAGGTGGTGGCAAAGTACCTACAATGAGCTTCGTGGCTTCCTGAAAAAGAAAGGGTTTATAGGGATGGGTATGGAGGAATATTTTTTTAGTCATAGGCTAAAGATAAAAAACCTGCAATCTCTAAGAGACTACAGGTTTTTAAAAAATTTATAATTTATAATTTTATGCTGAGTTACGACTCGCATTAATATTTCCATAAAGCGAACGTGTTACTATTTTTTCGTACAGTTCTTTAAAGGAAGATTCTTCACCTATTTTCTGTAAGGCATACTGCTGTATCACTAACAATGGCAATACAATATTCTCACGAATTTTTATAGACTCTCGCGAAATAGCTTCTTTTTCCATTAAAATTTCCATTCCAGAAATCTCTAAAAGCATCTCTTTAGAAAGGTCATATTCATTTTTAAGAATAATCCAGAAATCTCCATATTCCTCGTCTTCTCTCATGTACGCCGTTAATTCAAAATAGCATTTAGATAAAGCCATCATACTATTAGACATTAAAGCTCTAAATACAGGCACATTTTCATAAAGTCCTTTTACCTCTTCCATTCTACCTTTGTCTTTCATCGTCTTTATCGCAGTACCTAAACCAAAGTATCCTGGAACGTTTTGCTTTAACTGACTCCATGAACCTACAAAGGATATTGCTCTAAGATCAGAAAGCTCTAATTTTGCTTTATTACCACGTTTGCCCGGTCTACTTCCTATGTTTGCTTTAGTATAATATTTAAGCGTGCTCATATTTTCTAAATACGCCATAAACTTATCGTGATGTTTAAGTGCATCATACTTTTCAAAACTTAACTCTGAAAGTTGCTCAATAAGGCCTCTTTGATCTTTGGTAATTACATTTTTATCGCCATAAAAACTATTAGATAAGCCAGCTGTTAATAGCTGCTCACAATTATATACAAACTGCTCTTTGGTACCATAGGTACTTGTAATTGTTTGTCCTTGTATGGTTAATTGGATTTCGTTATTCGCAATATCTTTTGTTTGAGCAGCGTAAAAACGGTGTGTTTTACCTCCACCACGTGCTGGTGGGCCTCCACGACCATCAAAGAAAATTGCTTTGATATTATTTTTAGCACAAACTCCCGATAAGCTTTCTTTAGTTTTGAGGATAGACCAGTTGGCTTTTAAATACCCACCATCTTTAGTTCCATCAGAGAAGCCTAACATCATCGTTTGCTTTTCAGATCGTTGTTTAACGTGTGCCATATATTCCGGCATATCAAACAAGCGTTGCATGATTCCTTCAGATTCTTCCATCCCTTTCATAGTTTCAAAAAGGGGAACAATATCAAAACTTATTTTTTTAGCATCCCAACCACACCATCTAAATAATGCAAATACATATAATACAGAAAATATATCTTCAGAATTACTGATGATATAACGGTTACACCCTTCTTCTCCATTCTTTTCTTGAATTGATTTTAGTTGTAAAACGTTCTTAATGGTTTCTTGTGTGATGTCCTCATTGTAGTCAAAAACTTTTAGCTTAAGTTTTTCATGTAGAAGAATATCGATTAATTTTTTTTCAGAAAGCTCCTCTAAATTTTCTTTTATGAAACCATTTCTTATTAAGATTTCTGTAATGACTGTGGTATGCATGCTATGATCCTGGCGGATATCAAGAGTAGCAAAATGTGTTTTAAAAATCTTTACTTTATCTATAAAATAATCAAGCTCTTCTATATATAAAGAATGATAACGCGCTACTAAAACAGTTCTTATCTGTGTTAGTGGAGTTATAATTTCTTGATAGCCTACACGTTTCAATGGATTAAACATTGCTGTATACAAACTACCTCTTAATTTATTAATATCATCTTGAAGACCACTAAATGTAAGTTTCTGTTGTAATTTTTTTAAATCGTTGTAATAGCATTTCATTAAAGTAATACGCAATTCATCTGCCACATCATTAGTAATATCTGCGGTAACGTATGGATTACCATCACGGTCACCTCCAGGCCAGAAGCCTAATTTCATGATGTTATAATTTTCAAATTCTGAATTATTAATATTGCTTTTTAAATAAGCATATAGCTCCCCTACGGCATCATAATAGACATTACGTAAAATGTAAATAATATTTTTAGCTTCATCTAAAGGTGTTGGCTTCTTTGAGTTAATCAAAGAAGTAAGGCCTAATTGCTGTAAGGTAATATCAATATCATCAATATTATCTTCCAAAATAAGTGTTCTTAATTCTGAAATAATATCTAAAACAGCAGGAGTGTAAAATTGTGTAGGGTGTGCTGTTAATACCAAACGGGCACTAAAATTAGACAAATGATCTGAAATTTTATCCCAACTTTTATTCTTATCAACCAACTCAAAATAATCCTTAATCGCTAAGTTATTGCTATGCTTATATATTTTTGGAAATGCTGCATCCTCAACACTATCATACAATACTACTTGGCGTTCTACATACTGAATGATACGAAACATAAAATCGATTCGTTCTTTTTCTGAATCTATCGCCATAAAATTCTCAAAGAAAGCTTCTAAAATTTCTTTCGGATTTTGTCCAGATTTCAATCCTTTTTGACATTGGTCTAACATTAACGGAAGAACCATACCTACATTTTCTATATTTCGATAAGGTAAGTTCAAAAACAAACTATTGTAAACATTAAACTTATTATTTACCGACTTCTTAAATTCTTCTAATCGCTGTACTTCTTTCATATATTATAGCTAACTAAACCTAAATTTTCTTTTTTTCTTCATTTAAATCTACCGTTATTTAAATTGGCAGACTTAATAAATTCCCTTTCGCTAAAGTAGCCAAAGGGAAGTATACTTTATACTTAAACCTCTATTTTAATGTTAAGACCAAATCCTCAGAATTCACCAAAGATCCTCCTGTTAATTGAACACTCGCTACTACACCTTCTTCTGTAGCCGTAACCGTAGTTTCCATTTTCATAGCTTCAATAACGAATAAAGGTTGGTTTCGTTTTACTTCTTGACCTTTCTTTACTAAAACAGTAGACAACAAGCCTTGCAAAGGTGCACCAATTTGTTTTTCATCTTCAGCATTTGCTTTAACATTTTCTATTTTGGTAACTTTTACAGAAGTGTCTTTTATTACAACATTTCGTAATTGTCCGTTTACTTTAAAATAGATACTCACGTTACCAGACTCATCTGGTTCTCCTTTTAACATTAGAGAAATTAAAACATTTTTACCCCGATCTAATTCTACCATAATCTCTTCTCCTATTTCCATACCATAGAAGAAATTTTTGGTAGGTATATTCATTACGTTACCATATTTTACATGATTATTATATGCATCTGTAAATACTTTTGGATATAATTTATAGGATAAGAAATCTGTTATCTCAAGATCTCTACCCATACCTTTTTTAAATTTTCTTTTGAAAGATTTAAACTCTTTATCAAAATCTATAGGTTCTAAATGCGCATTTGGTCTTTCTGTATATGGAATTTCATCTTTTAGGATGATTTTCTGCAGCTCTTTTGGAAACCCACCAACAGGTTGTCCTAAATCTCCTCTAAAGAAACTCTTTACTGATTCTGGGAATGAAATATCTTGTCCTTTTGTCAATACATCATTAACGGTTAAACTGTTACCGATCATATATTGCGCCATATCGCCTACTACTTTAGAGCTCGGCGTTACTTTGATAACATCACCAAAAAGCTGATTCACCTCACCATACATTTTAGTAATCTCAGGAAATTTATCTTCCAAACCTAAGGCTATTGCTTGACCTTTTAAGTTGGAGTATTGCCCTCCAGGGATTTCATGCGTATACACTTCACCTGTTCCTGATTTTAATCCAGACTCAAACGTGTAATAGTAATTACGAACCGTTTCCCAATAGTTAGAATACTCTGCTAGTTTTTCAGTGTTTAAATTATTTGCTCTTTCCGTAAAACGCAACATTTCAACCACCGAATTAAAATTAGGCTGTGAGGTTAACCCTGACAATCCGCCTAACGCAACATCAACCACATCTACTCCAGCTTCCACTGCCTTTAAATACATGGCTGCTTGTGTTGATGATGTATCGTGGGTATGTAAATGTATAGGAATATTAATCTCAGATTTTAAAGCAGAAATCAATTCATAGGCAGCATAAGGTTTTAACAAACCAGCCATATCTTTTACGCCTAAAATATGTGCCCCAGCATTTTCAATATCTTTTGCTAATTGAACATAATATTTTAAATCGTATTTGGTTTTAGATGCATCTAAAATATCACCTGTATAGCAAATAGAGCCTTCTGCCAAACCTCCTGTTTTTGTTCTTACATGCTCAATACAAGGTGCTATAGATTTCATCCAGTTTAGGGAATCGAAAATCCTGAAAACATCGACTCCTGTTTCCCAGGATTGCTCTACAAATTTCTGAATTAGATTATCAGGATACGCAGTATACCCTACTCCATTTGATCCTCTGATTAGCATTTGCAATAATACATTTGGCATTGCCTTACGCAAACTCGCTAGACGTTCCCAAGGGTTTTCTTGCAAAAAGCGCAAGCACACATCAAAAGTAGCACCACCCCAAACTTCCATACTGAAAATTTCTGGATGATTTTTAGCATAGCCCTCTGCTACTTTCATCATATCTATAGTACGCATCCGTGTTGCCAACAAACTTTGGTGTGCATCGCGCATGGTGGTATCTGTAAAATGAACTTTCTTTTCATTCTTTAGCCACTCAGAGAACTTCTCAGGCCCTAATTCCGTCAACAAGTCTTTTGTTCCTTTCGGATACGGATCAAATTTAGGGTAGGCAGGAACTATTGGTTTTGAAAATACATGCTTAGGATCTTTCTTTTTTACATCAGGATTTCCGTTAACAATAACATCACCTAAAAAGTGTACTAATTTATTTGCACGATCACGAGGCTCTACAAATTCGAAAAGCTTCGGTTCATTTTTAATAAAATTCACCGTAACATTACCATCTCTAAAAGTTTGATGTTTTAAAATATTATCTAAGAACGCCATATTGGTTTGTACACCACGAATACGGAATTCTGCCAATGCTCTACGCATTTTTCTACAAGAGCCATCTAAGGTTCTACTAATCGCAGACACTTTCACCAACATAGAATCAAAGAATGGTGAAATAACCACCCCTTGGTATACACTACCTGCATCTAATCTAATTCCCAGACCGGACGCACTGCGGTAGGTTGTTACAACCCCATAATCTGGTTTAAAATCGTTCGCAGGATCTTCTGTAGTAATTCTGCATTGTAAGGCATATCCTGTAACTATTACAGATTCTTGACTTTCAATTTTTATCTGTTGATCTGATAATTTGTACCCACCAGCAATAAAGATTTGTGTTTTAATCAAATCTATATTGGTAATCATTTCTGTAACCGTATGCTCTACCTGAACTCTAGGATTAACTTCAATAAAATAGATACTGCCATCATCATCTACCAAAAATTCTACTGTACCAATATTATTGTAATTTACCGCTTTACAAATATTAATAGCATGCGTATACAGGCTATTTAATGTTTCTTGCGGCAAGCCAAAGGAAGGAGCAAATTCAATTACTTTTTGATACCTACGTTGCACAGAACAATCACGCTCATATAAGTGTACAATATTACCATGTAAATCGGCAACAATTTGTATTTCTATATGTTTTGGGTTTTCTACAAATTTCTCTAAGAAAACAGTATCGTCTCCAAAAGCATTTAAAGACTCTCGTCTAGCTTCCGGAAACCCTTTTCTTAATTCGTCTTCTGTTCTAATTACTCGCATTCCGCGACCACCACCACCAGAAGCAGCTTTAAGCATTACTGGAAAACCAATGCGTATTGCTTCCGATAATGCAATTTCAACCGTTACTAAATCTTCCGTACTACTTTGTATTACTGGAATATGATTGGCAACAGCAACCTCTTTTGCTGTAATCTTATCTCCTAATGCTTTTAATACCGAAACTTTAGGTCCAATAAAAATAATACCATTATCCTCACATGCTTGCGCAAATTTGGCATTTTCAGATAAGAATCCATACCCAGGGTGTATGGCATCTACATCATTATCTTTTGCCACTGCAATAATGGCATTAATATCTAAATAAGGTTTTAAAGGTTCGTTCTCTTCACCAATCTGATAGCATTCATCTGCTTTATACCGGTGTAAAGAATACCGATCTTCATAGGTATAGATTCCAACTGTTTTTATGCCTATTTCTACACAAGCTCTAAAAATACGAATTGCTATTTCTCCTCTATTTGCTACTAAAACCTTTTTGATTTCCATGTAATTTTCTGTGGTTAGTTTTTTTTTATAAAAACGTTGAAAATTTATGCAACGCACAAACATCGTAAAGTTACATTTTTTGAAAGTGCATCACAATTAATCTAATGCATTTAATTAACCCTTTTTATTGCAATTTGTCAGCAATTTAAGCAAGGAAAAGGAAATCTATTATGTAAATTAACTTTTGAAACAAATTTTAAATAATTGCTTACAAAACTATTCTAAAGTTCATGATCCTTAGATTTCTTTTCTAGTCTTTAAATTTGTAATTTTAATAAAAAGAAATCATGGGAAAAGGAGATAAGAAATCTAGAAAAGGTAAAATATCCAATAATTCTTTTGGAGTGAGAAGACCTAAGAAAATTAAAAGAAGACCGAGTGTTGAAGAAAAAATTGCAATAAAAAAGAAAAAGTAACTACAGCTGTAGTTACTTTTTTAAAAAAACTCAAACCTTGATAATTACCGAATAAATACAGGCTGATTTTCTTTTAAGGTATGCTCTTTACTAAAGAGATACCCGTCTATATTAAAACCTCTTAATTCTTCTAGAGAATTGACTTTTTCATCTACAATATACCTTACCATAGCACCTCTTGCTTTTTTAGCATAGAAGCTTATTATTTTTAATTTATCGTTTTTCCAATCTTTAAAAATAGGAGCAATTACAGGCACTTTTAAGTTTTTCTCATCTACAGCACTAAAATATTCATTGCTCGCTAGGTTTACAAACAACTCCCCTTCTTCCAATTCAGAATTTAAAGATGCAGTAATATCTTTCTTCCAAAATTCGTATAAGTTTTTGGCACTCCCTACTTTCATGCTCGTTCCCATTTCTAAGCGGTAGGCTTGCATTAAATCTAAGGGTTTTAAAATACCATATAAGCCAGATAAGATGCGTAGCTTATCTTGCAACTCCGCTATTTTAATTTCCTTTAAACTATAAGCATCCAATCCTTGGTATACATCACCACTAAAAGCAAACACTGCAGGGCGCGCATTTTCTGGTGTAAAGGGCACAGAAAAATCCTGATTTCTACCCCAATTTAGTTGCGCCAAATTATCGGAAATATGCATTAATTCTGATAAGTCTTTTGGCTTTTTCTTTTTTAAAACTGTATTCAATTTTATAGAATGCTCCAAAAATGCAGGTACGGTATGTTTTGTTGTAGGTAATTCGGTTTTAAAATCTAAGGACTTCGCTGGAGAGATTACAATTTTCATCTGATGCTTTTTAATTCTTCACTAATTGAGCTATATTTTTCCCAACAAAATTACTAAAGATAACCTATAAAAAACCCATCGCTTAAGATGGGTTTTTTATAACTGTATTCATAAAATCTATTCGTCTGAACTTTCAGCACTATGTTTTGCATAAGCACGCCATTTATCAATACAATTTGCCATATCTTCAGGTATTTCTGAATCAAAACGCATAAATTCTTTAGTAACTGGGTGCACAAATCCTAATGTCTTAGCATGTAATGCTTGTCTAGGCAATATCTTAAAGGCATTATCTACAAATTGTTTGTATTTTGTAAATGTGGTTCCTTTCAATATTCTTTCTCCTCCGTAACGCTCATCGTTAAATAAGGTATGTCCTATATATTTTAAATGAACACGAATTTGATGTGTTCTTCCTGTTTCTAACTTACAAGAAATTAAGGTTAAATACCCTAAGCGCTCTAATACTTTAAAATGAGTAACTGCATCTTTTCCTTGTTCTCCATCAGGAAATACGGTCATTTGTAAACGGTTTGATGGATGCCTACCCACATGACCTTCTATAGTGCCTTCATCTTCTTCCATATTTCCCCAAACAAGGGCAACATATTCACGTTCACTAGTTTTATCAAAAAACTGCTTTGATAAAAACGTCATCGCTTCATCTGTTTTTGCAATAACAAGAAGTCCGGAGGTATCCTTATCTATCCTATGAACCAATCCTGGGCGTTCATTACTATTTACCGCTAAATCCTTGGTATGATGTAATAAAGCATTTATAAGGGTCCCTGAATAATTACCATGGCCAGGATGCACTACCATACCAGGTTCTTTATTTACCACCATCAATACATCATCCTCATAAACAATGTTTATAGGAATATCTTCTGGAACCAATAAAAATTCATGCGGAGGGTGCTCAAAAAGAACCCGAACTTCATCACCAGCTTTTACGCGGTAATTCTGCTTCACTTGAATATCATTAACCCAAATATGTCCAGCTCTTGCTGCTTGTTGAATTTTATTTCGAACAGCATTTTCAATGAAATTCATTAAAAATTTATCAACTCTCAACGGTTCTTGCCCCTTAGAAGCTACTACTTTATGGTGCTCAAAAAGGTCGTCTTTTTCTACCTCTGAGTGCTCTTCTGATTCCATCATACTATTCTGAATCTGATTTGATTTGATTGCTTTGGCTTTCACTACCATTACCGCAAATCAGTTCTATTTTTGAAGTTTTAGGAAGCTTATACCCTTCCTCTATATATTTTCCTTTGTATTTAATACGGTAGACCATATCTTTTCCAAACTCATCAATATAGGTTACGCGCTGCACATCTAAACCTATAGCTCTAAGTTTTGCCGTTGCATTTCGCAAAGTAACCTGGATTATTTCTGGCACACTCACTTTTTTATATCCTGAAGGGTTTACCGTAACATAAATTTTTCGGCTCTGCTTTACCTTATAACCTGCTGGAGGGTTTTGCTCAATAACAGAAAATCTAGGATAATCCGGATTATAATTTGCAGAATCTAAAACCTCAAAGCGCAGATCTGAATCTTCTACTACTTTACGCATTTGCGTTACAGATAATTTTGCCAAATCTGGAACTTCAACAAATTCTCCATGATTCGTTGAGCTTTTTAACCACTGTAATACTCCAAATATAAAGAGGACCACTACTAAAAGTGCCAATCCTAATTGTATTAAAAAAACTTTACTTTTCAGAAAGTTTAAAAAATTTCTCATCTTATTTCTTATTGTAACAGCAAATATAAGAAATGGACCCTAAGAAACGAACAGCCGTTTCGTAAAATCACGTTATATTTATAGTTCAACAGAAAAAAAGTAAGTACAATGATTCAAAACATCCCGTTTTTTCTTTTCTTTGACTTACAATTTCGGTTTGTTTATTTCTAATA
The DNA here is from genome assembly GCF_000186265.1 of Cellulophaga algicola DSM 14237. Classification (NCBI taxonomy): domain Bacteria; kingdom Pseudomonadati; phylum Bacteroidota; class Flavobacteriia; order Flavobacteriales; family Flavobacteriaceae; genus Paracellulophaga; species Paracellulophaga algicola. Next base: position 2,656,146 of record NC_014934.1, on the reverse strand, counting down.
TTAAGTTTTACGAATGAAGAAAAATATTGCCATAATAATGGGCGGATACTCAAGCGAGTATAAGATATCGTTAAAAAGTGGAAGCGTTGTTTACAAGTATACTGACAAAGAAAAATTTAATCTATTCTGCATACATATTTTTAAAGAAAAATGGGTGTATGTAACTGAAAACAAGGAAGAATTTCCTGTAAATAAGCATGATTTCTCTGTTGAAATAAACAACCAGAAAATAACATTTGACTGTATTTTCAATGCCATTCATGGTTCCCCTGGAGAAGACGGATTAATGCAATCTTATTTTGAGCTATTAAACATTCCTCAAACCTCCTGTGATGCCTACCAATCTGCATTGACCTTTAACAAGCGAGATCTTCTAAGCGTATTAAAACCTTATGGCATTAAAGCTGCCGCATCCTATTACCTTAATTTAGGCGATGCAATTGATGAAGAAAGCATTGTAGCTAAAGTTGGTCTTCCATGCTTTGTTAAAGCGAATAAAGCAGGTAGTAGCTTTGGAATAATGAAGGTTTACAAGAAAGAAGACTTAAAAGCTGCTATTGAAAATGCCTACAAAGAAGATGATGAAATCATAATTGAAGGATTTCTAGACGGCACAGAAGTTTCCGTTGGCGTCTTAAAATACAAAGGAGTCACAAAAGTACTCCCAGTTACAGAAATTGTTTCTGAAAATGACTTTTTTGACTACGAAGCTAAATACGCAGGGAAATCTCAAGAAATAACTCCTGCTAGAATTACTAAAACTCAAGAACAAAAAGTAAGCGATCTTGCAAAAAAAGCCTATGATGTTTTAAAAATGAAAGGCTTTTCTAGAAGTGAATTTATATTTATTGATGACGAACCTTTTATGCTTGAAATGAACACGAATCCTGGCCTAACAGAAGAAAGTATTTTACCACAACAAGCAAAAGTAGCCGGTATCTCATTACCAGAACTTTTTGAGAATGCAATTAATGAAGCTTTAACTGTAAAATAAGTACCTTTAAACACAACTTAAACAATCTTTTATGAGACGTGCAATTTTCCCAGGCTCTTTTGACCCACTTACTTTAGGGCATTATGATATAATCCAAAGAGGAATTACACTTTTTGATGAACTTATCATTGCTATAGGTGTTAACTCAGACAAAAAATACATGTTCTCTTTAGAAGACCGTAAACGCTTTATAAAAGAAGCATTTGCAAATGAACCAAAAATTAAGGTGCTTACTTACGAAGGACTTACCGTAGATTTTTGTAAAAAAATAAATGCTAATTTTATTTTAAGGGGCTTACGAAATCCAGGAGATTTTGAATTTGAAAAAGCCATTGCGCATACCAATAGAAAACTCTCTGAAATTGAAACTGTATTTTTACTTACCTCTTCTGGAAAATCCTACATTAGTTCATCAATTGTAAGAGATGTAATCAAAAACGGAGGAGATTATACCGGTTTAGTTCCAGACGCTGTACGCGTGAAATAAAAAAATTGTAGCCCCTCCCACCTACAGTGCAAAAAGGCTGGGAGTGCTGCTCAAATTTTATTTAACCACCCCTCAGGTATCATTTATCTCTTTTATCACCACTCTTTTTTAAGAATTCACAACAATTGCTGCTCTCGTTATAAAATTACTTTCTACTTTAGTAGGAAATATATTACGATAATTGAGAAGGGAAATAAAATATAGCGATAATTATTTAATCAAACAGTTACCAAAAGCAACCGCTTATGTGAACAGGGATCTCTCTGTTGCCCATATTTCTGATAGCTGGTTGAATAATTTTAATTTTTCTAGCAAAAATGTAAAGAAAAATAACATCCTTAAAGCCTTCCCTACTCTAACCACAAAATGGAAACAAGATATTGATTATGCTTTTTTAGGGTTCAAAAACACTACAAAAACAGATAAATATTTTGACTCTAATATAGATGAGTGTTGGTTAGAATGGACCATTCTTCCTTGGTTTGACGAGGAAGAAAATGTTATCGGTTCAATTATTCAAGTAGCTGATGTCACTGAAAATTTTCTATTAAAACAAAAACTTGAAAAACTTGAAATTCTAATCGCCGTAAAGTCTGAGATTGCAAAAATTGGTAGTTGGGAATATAACGCTGTTAATGACAAATTACACTGGTCTGATATGACCAAAATAATTCATGAAGTAGCAGACAACTTCGTCTCTACTATAGAAAATGCGTTAAATTTTTACAAGCCAGGGAAAAACCAAAGAAGAATTACAGAATATCTAGATCAAAGTCTTAAAAATGGGGCAACTTGGAATGACAAATTTCAAATAATTACAGCTAAAGGAAAAGAAATTTGGGTAATTGCCACAGGAAAGCCATTATTTGAAGATGAGAAATTTATTGGTATTATAGGTACTATTCAAGACATCACTGAAGATGTATTAGCACAACAAAAAATAAAAGAAAGCGAAAATCTTTTACGAACCTTAATAAACCACCTACCTCTTAATGTTTTTGTAAAAGATCTAGATTCCAAAAAAATACTAGTAAACCAGTCAGAATGTGATTACCTTAATTTAACTAGCGAAGAAATTATTGGGAAAAACGACTTTGATTTATACGATGATGAAACTGCTCAAATAATTAGAGGTGAGGACCTAAAGATATTAAATACTTTAGAACCTATACTTGGAAAAGAAACTATCATCACCCTAAAAGATGGGCAAAAAAATAATTTCCTGACCTCAAAAATTCCCTTATTTAATGAAGATAATGATGTTGTTTGCCTAATGGGTTTTAGCATGGACATCACTCCTATAAAACAAAAGGAAGAACAACTTAAACTTCTTATAAATATATCTGCAATCCAGAATAAAAAGCTATTGAACTTTGCACACATCGTTTCCCATAATTTACGTTCGCATACTGCAAATTTCTCTATGCTTCTAGGTTTTTTAATTAAAGAAGCAGATGAAGAAGAAAGAGAAAAATTATTAGAAATGTTAATTGATGCTTCTGACAATCTTTTAGAAACTATCGATAATTTAAATGAAGTTCTAGAAATTAACACCAACCCAGTACAAGAAAAGAAAAATATTCATGCAAACACAGAAATAGGTGCTGTATTAAAAAGCCTAAAACTTCTAATTAAAAATAAGCGTACCCATATTACAAATCAAATTACAGAAGACATTTATATCAAAGGGGTACCAACTTATGTAAATAACATTTTAACAAGCATCATTTCAAATGCCATTCAATTTGGGCAAGATATTTCTGAAAATAAAATTGAAATAAGTGCTAACAAAATAAAAGGGTATACAATTATAACTATAAAGGATAATGGTATAGGGATAAATCTTGAAAAAAATAAAGATAAAATTTTTGGAATGTATAACACATTTCATGAACTAGAAAAAACAAGAGGTGTTAGTCTTTACATTTCAAAACATCAAATAGAAGCCATGAATGGCAAATTTATAATTAACAGCAAGGTAGGAAAGGGAACTACATTTAAAATATATTTTAATGAAAATGATTGATCATATTTGCATAATAGACGACGACGCTATCACTGTTTTTGGCATTAAAAAGCTACTTACTAGCACCATAGAATGCAATAAAATTGATACTTTTTCGAATGGACAGCTAGCACTAGAATATCTTTCGGAAATAGTTTCAAAGAAAACAAAACTGCCCGACTTATTATTTCTAGACCTAAACATGCCTATAATGGATGGTTGGGAGTTTCTAGATGAATTTTTAAAACTACCTATTACCGATTCAATTACGGTAAACATCGTTACTTCCTCTATTAACAAAGAAGACCGTGAAAAGTCTGATTTTTATAAGTGCAAAACGCACCACAATATTACCTATAATACAAAACCTTTAAATAAAGTTGAAATTCATAAAATCACAAATATTGAGTAACAAAGACACTTTATTTTCGTTATTTTTGAAGCTTAAATCCGTAAAACAATTTCTTTCTATCAATTGAATATTATCCTAGTAAATAAATACACAGGTAGTAATTAATTATTGAAATTAAATTGCAATTTAATACTTCAGAAACCAATGAAATTTCTACCATACCTTCTTTTTCTAGTACTAATTATCTCCTGTGAATCACAAAAAGAAGACAAAACAATTGATTATAAGACACATTTTGAGCTTTCTAACGGCGAGGAAACAGCTACCTATCAAGAAACTATTGATTTTTATATAAAACTGGCTAAGGAATTTCCTGAAGTAAACATTCAAACTATTGGCGAAACGGATAGTGGCATTCCATTACATTTAGTGACGTATAATTTAGATGCTGACTTCAATTTTAAAAAAATAAAAGAGTCTAAAACTATTCTTTTAATAAACAACGGTATTCACCCAGGTGAAAGCGATGGCATAGACGCAACAATGCTTCTCTTTAGGGATTTAGCCACTGAAAATATTACCCCTCCAGAAAACACCGTAATAGCAACAATCCCAATCTACAATATTGGCGGAGCACAAAATAGAAACGCAACAACCAGAGCCAACCAAAATGGACCTAAAGAATATGGCTTTAGAGGTAACGCAAGAAACTACGATCTAAATAGAGATTTTATAAAGTCTGACACAAAAAATGCTGAAACATTTGCAACTATTTATCATTTAGTAAAACCTGATATTTTTATAGATAATCACGTAAGTAACGGTGCAGATTATCAATATACACTAACCCACTTATTTACGCAACACAATAAACTTGGTTTAGAATTAGGCGATTATTTAAACAAGAATTTAATGCCTAAATTAGAGGCTAGTCTAGTTAAAGACAAATGGGACATTACGCCATATGTTAATGTACATAATACTGTTCCTGAAAATGGATTCTCTCAATTTATAGACCACCCAAGATATTCTACAGGCTACACCTCACTGTGGAACACATTGGGTTTAATGGTCGAAACCCACATGCTTAAACCTTATAAAAAAAGGGTTGAAGGGACCTATGAGCTTATGAGAAAAATGATAGAAATTTCAGAAACTGATGGTCAAAAAATAAAAGAACTCCGAGAAAACTATTCAGAAAATGTTCAAAATTTAGAATATTATCCTTTAAAATGGGAAATTGATTCTACACAAACAACCACCTTAAATTTTAAAGGTTTTGAAGCTGACACCTTAATAAGCGAAGTAACCGGTTTCCCTAGACTAAAATATAATGAGAATAAACCCTTTACAAAACCTACAAAATATTATAATTACTATAAAGGCTCTGAAAGTATAAAAATCCCAAAGGCTTATATCCTCAAAAAAAGTAATTTTAAGATTATAACTCTTTTAACAAAAAATGAAATTGCATTTACGCGAATTAAAAAAGATACTGTAGTAGAAGTAGAATCGTATAAAATTAAAGAGTACAAAACATACACCAACAGCTACGAAGGACATTATCCTCATTACGATACAAAAATAGCTAAGAGCAACCAAAAAGTACAATTTCAACAGGGTGACATCTATATTCCTTTAAAGCAAAAAGGAATTCGATACCTTATAGAAACACTAGAGCCTGCTGCTACAGATTCCTTTTTTAACTGGAACTTTTTTGACCCTATTCTACAACAAAAAGAAGGTTTCTCTCCTTATGTATTTGAAGACATAGCTGCAGAATTACTTAAAACCAATAGCTTATTAGATGAAGCATTTCGACTAAAAAAGGCTACTGATGAGGCGTTTGCAAAAGATTGGTATGCACAATTAGAATACATATACCAACGATCTGAGTATTACGAAAAAGCACACAACCAATACCCTGTTTACAGAGTGTTTAATAATTTTGAAGTGGTATCTGAATAATTATTAATCTTCAAAAAGAATTTTAATATTAGTATAAGAATTTTGAAGGGCCTTAGCTATTTTCTTAGGTCCTTTCCATTTTACTTTTACAATTCCCTCATCTAATTGACCAACAAGCTCACCTTTATATGAAGTATTCATAGCAAACCAATGTACTTGTTTCAGTTTGTATTTTCCATTTCTTTTAAAAACATGATAAGTTGTTTTTAAAATATTTTCAATTTTCAAACCTTGAACTCCTGTCTCCTCTTCTACTTCTCTTACAGCACATTCCTCTAAAGTTTCTCCTTTATCTAATTTACCTTTTGGTAGGTCCCATTTATCATTTCTATAAATAAACAATACTTTACCCGCCTTATTAGTAACCACACCACCTGCAGCAACTACCAAAGGAATTTTAGCTGTAAATTTGTTTAATATTTCATCGACATTTGGATGATAAATATACGCAATGTTGATATTACCCGTAGATAACAGCGCTATAGCTTCATTTATTGATTTCTGATTCAATAAAAAATATTTATTATTAGCAATATCAGACAGTTTATTTGTCAAAATCAACTGAGACTCATTAACAAAAACTTTATACATTTGCAATATGGTTTTAAATAAAGACACCGCTAAAAAGACAGCAGAACTTTTGTTGCAAATTAATGCAATTAAGTTGAATCCTGAAAATCCTTTTTCATGGGCTTCAGGATGGAAATCTCCAATCTATTGTGACAATAGAATAATTTTATCTTATCCTCCCATACGCAATTATGTACGTGAGGAAATTGCTAAGCAGGTAGAACACCTATATGGCAAGCCAGATGTTATTGCTGGTGTAGCTACTGGAGCTATTGGAATAGGGATGTTAGTCGCAGATTATTTAGGGCTCCCATTTATTTATGTGCGTCCAGAAGCAAAATCTCACGGTAGACAAAACCAAATAGAAGGCTCCTTAGAAAAAAACCAAACTGTGGTTGTTATTGAAGATTTAATAAGTACAGGAAAAAGCAGCTTAAACGCTGTAAAGGCACTTGAAGAGTCTGGAGCGAAGGTAAAAGGAATGTTAGCTATATTTACGTATGGTTTTGAGGTTGCAAAATTAAATTTCGAAAAACACAATTTAGAACTACACACTTTAAGTGATTACGACCATTTAATAGAACAAGCAACAGAAACAAAGTACATCAAAGAAGATCAAAATAACACATTAATTGAGTGGAAGAAAAATCCATCAGAATGGCAACAATAATATTATGCATTTAGAAACTCCAAAAAAGACAATCCAAAAAAGTAGTCAAGAGGTTTATGATTTCTTAATCGATATCAAAAATTTTGAACAATTAATGCCCGAAAACATAAGTAAGTTCGAGTTAATAAACGAAGAACGTTTCTTATTTGCATTAAAAGGAATGCCTGAGATTGTATTACAACGTAAAGAAACTATACCTACAAGTAAGGTTGTTTTAGGTGCTGCTAGCGAAAAACTACCATTTACATTAACAGCAAACATTGTGGCACTAGGTGCTAATGAAACAGAGGTAATTTTAAGTTTTGAAGGGAAATTTAACGCAATGATGGCAATGATGATAAAAAATCCTATCACTAATTTCATTGGCACTTTATCAGATAATTTACAAAAAATTTAATACAATAACTTCAACTCTTTTAGGTCATACTGTTTAAAGATTTCATCTTCCTCTTCTACCAATAATTTACCTTCATTAGTTACATTTCTAATGATTCCTGTAAACATGGTATTTGAGTTATTTAAAAAAGTAGATGCTTTGTCTTTTCTAAAAAGATGTTCTAAATACTGAGTTTTTAAATTTTGCTGATTACCGGCAAAATAATGGTCAAAAACAGCTGAAATGTTTTTGGCCATTATTTTTAATAACTCATCCAGATCATATTGAATACCCGTAATTAATTTTAAAGAAGATACATTTGGCAAATTATTAAATGAAATTTGGTTCACATTTAAACCAATTCCTATAATCGAAGCCTGAATTTTAGATCCAGAAAGTATATTTTCAATTAAAACACCACAAATTTTATTGCTCCCTGACAAAATGTCGTTTGGCCATTTAATCTTTAAATCAGGTATTTTTAGTTCATTTAAACTGCGAAAAATTGCCAAAGAAATACAGATATTTAATTCAAACTGATCACTAACTTCTAAATTATTAAATTTTTTCAAAATACTGAACGTCAGATTTTTACCACCCTCAGAAACCCAAGTAGTCCCCATTTGACCTCTCCCACTTGTCTGCTTATCTGCGACAACAATCGTATAATCTAAAGCCTGAGTATTGAACATCAATTTTTTCAGGTAAAGATTTGTTGAGTCTATGGCATCAAGTTTGATAATTTGCATATGTTAACTATTATGTAAAAGTTAAATCTTATTACTAAAAACAATAGCTAAGAAAACAAAAAAATAATAACTTTGCGAAAATTAAATTTTTTTAATGCAGAAAAAGCAAACAAGCGTAGATGAGCTCATCAGTTTTATTCTAGAGGGAATAGAAGAAGTTAAAGGAAATAACATAAGCTTACTTGACCTAAGAGAAATTGAAAATACGGTTTGCGACTATTTCATAATCTGTAACGGTACTTCAAACACGCATGTAAATGCGATAGTAGGTTCAATCCAAAAAACAGTTAGCAAAAAATTAAAAGACAAACCTTGGCACGTTGAAGGTTCAGACAACTCTGAGTGGATTTTAATGGATTATGTTAATGTAGTTGTACACGTATTCCAAAAGCAAGTACGCGAATATTACGATATTGAAGGACTTTGGGGCGACGCAAAAGTAACCGTGATCGAAAATAGTATTAAATAAAAAAAGAAAATGGCAAAAGAAAACAATACAGGCCCCAAGAAACCTAAGTTTAGCTCATGGTGGATCTATGGAATAATAGCAGTATTATTAATTGGATTCCAGTTTTTCAATAGCGCTAGTTTATCTAGTCAGAAAAAAACGACTACCTCAGAATTACAGGAATATTTAAGAAATGGTGATGTTTCTAAAATATTAATTGTAACAAACACCAGACAAGCTAAAGTTTTCTTAACCAAAGAAGCGTTAGAAAAAGATGTTCATAAGGATGTTGCAAAAAAGCCATTCGGATTATCTGGTGGAGAATCTCCACAGTATGTTTTAGATTATGGTGATCCTCAAAATTTTGAGAATGACATTAAGAACACTAAAGTTGAATACAACTTAGATACTGTTATAGATTATACGACAGAAAACAACGTTATTCTTGACATTCTATTAAGCGTATTACCCTTTATTCTTATTATAGGAATTTGGATTTATCTTATGAGAAGAATGTCTGGAGGCGGAGGCGGAGGCGCTGGAGGTCAGATTTTTAATATTGGAAAATCTAAAGCCAAATTATTTGACGAAAAAACAGATACAAGAACATCTTTTAAAGATGTTGCTGGCTTAGAAGGTGCAAAAGAAGAAGTAGAAGAGATTGTAGATTTTTTAAGAAACCCAGACAAATACACCTCTTTAGGTGGTAAAATACCAAAAGGAGCACTTCTTGTAGGACCTCCTGGAACAGGTAAAACCTTATTAGCAAAAGCGGTTGCAGGCGAGGCTAAAGTTCCTTTCTTTTCATTATCAGGTTCAGATTTTGTTGAAATGTTCGTAGGGGTCGGAGCTTCTAGAGTACGTGATTTATTCAAACAAGCAAAAGAGAAGTCTCCCGCGATAATTTTTATTGACGAAATTGATGCTATCGGTAGAGCTAGAGGTAAAAATAATATGACGGGTTCTAATGATGAACGCGAAAACACCTTAAACCAATTGCTTACTGAAATGGATGGTTTTGGAACAAATACCAATGTAATTGTTTTAGCCGCTACGAACAGAGCAGATGTTTTAGATAAAGCTTTAATGAGAGCTGGCCGTTTTGACAGACAGATCTATGTAGATTTACCAGACATTAGAGAACGTAAGGAAATTTTTGAAGTACATCTTAAGCCAATTAAAACTGCTGAAACATTAGATACCGAATTTTTAGCAAAACAAACTCCTGGTTTTTCTGGAGCAGATATTGCCAATGTTTGTAATGAAGCTGCGCTTATTGCTGCACGTAAAGAAAAGAAAGCGGTAACAAAACAAGATTTCTTAGACGCTGTAGATCGTATTGTTGGTGGTTTAGAAAAGAAAAATAAAATCATTACTCCACGTGAGAAAGAAACGATAGCATACCACGAAGCTGGCCATGCTACGGTAAGTTGGATGCTAGAACATGCAGCTCCATTAGTAAAAGTTACTATTGTACCTAGAGGTCAATCCTTAGGGGCGGCTTGGTACCTACCAGAAGAAAGATCAATCGTTCGTCCTGATCAAATGAAAGACGAAATGTGTGCTACCTTAGGAGGTAGAGCTGCAGAAAAAGTAATATTCGATATTATTTCTACCGGAGCATTAAGTGATTTAGAAAAAGTAACTAAACAAGCAAGAGCTATGGTTACTATTTACGGACTTAATGACAAGATAGGTAACTTAACATATTATGATTCTTCAGGACAAGATTCATACGGTTTCTCTAAACCTTACAGTGAAGAGACTGCACAGACCATAGATCGCGAAATTTCTATCTTAATTGAAGAGCAATACCAAAGAGCGATTGAACTTCTATCTAATAATAAAGATAAACTTACAGAACTAGCAACCCGTTTACTAGAGAAGGAAGTTATCTTTAAGGACGATTTAGAAAAAATATTTGGTAAGAGACCTTTCGAGAAAGATGTTGCTGAAGAAGCTGCAGAAAGAGAACAGGAAGCTGCCAAAGAAGTAGAAGCTACAAAAGAGGCAGATACCAAAAAAGAATAGATTAATTTTAACCAGAAGTTATATTTTAATAAACTTCTGGTTATTTTTGTATTAAATAAGTAGTAGAAGTTTTAAAGATAAGAATGGGTTTTTTTGAGAAACTATTTGGAGGTGGCAAAAGAAAGGTTTCTATGGAAAAAGAAGAAACCAGAGGCATGCATATGCCCGATTTAGACATTCCTATAGATGAAAAATTCACAATTTACTTTAAGAAAAATGGTGGTAAATTTATTTATTGCGATAGTGACCAAGATGTTAGTGAAGCTTTAGCAAATATTCGCTTAGAAAACAGTTGGAATAACACCAATTTTTTTTCGATGGATACAGCGTTAGAAGAAAAATTTACGCGAGAAGGACTTACCTTTACCGATAATCCGAACAAAAGCGAAATATTTTTTACAACCTGCGAACATTTGGTAGCACAGAATGGATCTATCCTAATTTGTTCCAACCAACTAAGAGACCGGAAATTAAATGATTTGCCAGAAAACTTTATAGTTTTTGCAACCACTAGTCAATTAGTAAATTCTATTGGGGAAGGATTAAAAAAAATTAAGAAAAAACACTTAAACAGCATCCCTACTAACATTACGACTATCAAACACTTTCAGGCTATATCAGAAGACAAAAAAGATTTCCTAACTTACGGGAGTAGCTCTAAAAATTTGTATCTTATCCTTCTGGAAGATTTATAATATGGGAGAAATTTTCAGAAGATTACTTACAGGGATCGTTTACGTGGTCATATTGCTATCTGCAATATTTTTAAGTTCAGACGCATTTGACTTTCTATTTATGGCTTTTGGGCTTGCTTGTCTCTACGAGTTTAAGCGAATGACCAAATTACCAGGATACCATATTTTTGCTGCTTACTTAACTCTTTGGTGGGCTTTTATCTATCTTATAAATGATTATTCTAATGCAAGATTATTTATAAATATCTTGATGTTTGTAACGATTACAATAAACATTGGCCTCTTATTTTACTTATTTTCACCTAAAGAGAAAAAGTTTAAAAACATTCAAAAATTTTTAATAGGATTATTTTACATTGGAGGAGGTTGTATCTTTTTGACGATGATACCTTATCAGCAAAATAATTTTGCGAAATTTCTAATCATGGGTATTTTTATACTCATTTGGGTGAATGATTCATTTGCATACTTAGTAGGGAAATCTTTTGGAAAAAATAAACTCTTTCCTAGTGTATCTCCTAAAAAAACATGGGAAGGTACTATCGGTGGTTTAGTATTTGCATTAATAGCTGCCTATTTTTTATCTAAATATGAAACTAATATCAACCTTACACAATGGTTTATCTTAGCATTCGTTATAGTTGTAACTGGCAGTTTAGGAGATTTAATTGAATCAAAATTTAAAAGAGCCGCTGGAGTAAAAGACAGTGGAGCCATTTTACCAGGGCACGGAGGTATGCTAGATCGTTTAGATAGTTTAATTTTCGCAGCACCTTTCGCATATCTAACCTTAAATATTTTCAACCATGTTTCATAAAGAAGGGCAAAAACTTATTTTAATTTCATTTTTTTTAGTTGCCATTATCGTTCTTGCAGCTCATTATTATATTGATATTAATTGGTTGAAATTGCTTATTCAAATTACAGCATTAGTCTTTTTAATTATAATCCTTCAGTTTTTTAGAAACCCAAAACGTAAAGTCTTAAAAAGTTTCGATGAAATTTTAGCCCCTGTAGATGGTAAAGTTGTCGTAATTGAAGAAGTGGAAGAAAAAGAATACTTTAAAGGCAAACGTATTCAAGTATCAATATTCATGTCGCCTATTAACGTACATGTTACTCGGTATCCTGCGAGTGGTGCTATCACCTACTCAAAATACCACCCAGGCAAATTTTTAGTTGCTTGGCACCCAAAGGCAAGTGAAGAGAACGAGAGGACTACTATTGTCATTAAAACCCCTAAATTTGGCGAAATATTATACCGCCAAATCGCTGGTGCATTAGCCAAACGTATTGTTAATTACGCAAAGGTTGGAGATAGTGCTCACCAAGGAGAGGATGCTGGGTTTATAAAATTTGGTTCAAGAGTAGATTTATTCTTACCTTTAGATTCAGCCATTAGTGTAAAACTTAATCAGAAAGTTATTGGTGCAAAAACCTGTATAGCTAGCTTACCAATAAAAGATGAAGAAAGATAAACTTCAGACTGAATTTACAAATGCAGTTTCGTTTGTAAATGAATACACAAATCCTATGCCCGCAGATTTCCTGCTTAAGCTCTATGCTTATTATAAAATTGCGAATAACAATTTTGATAATCCAGGCAGCAGTACTCCGCTTATCAATGCATTCAAAGCAAATGCTTTGTTTCAAGCAAAAAATCTATCTAAAAAGGATGCTATGAGAAAATACATAGCGCTAGTAAGAAAAGATTTAGGCGATTTTTGAGCCCCTTAAAATCTCATTATTAAGGTTCTAAATACCTCTGCATTTACAACTACTTATTCACGAATAACACAAAACCTTTTCTATGGATATTTTCAATTTTTATGGAAGAATCTTGACTTAAATGTTTACGTAAATGTGAAATAAAGACATTTAAGCTTTTGCGATTAAAATAATCATTCTTACCCCAAATGGTGACAAGAATATCTTTATGAGAACATAATTGATTCTTGTTTTCTACTAATAGTTGAAGCAATTCCGTCTCTCTACTCGTTAATTTTACAACACTATCTCGGCACTTTAATTGCTGATTAATCACATCAAAAAAATAAGCTCCTATAGTACATGACGCCAATGATCTAGAATCTAAGAGTTCTTTAGGCGCTAAGCGTGACAATAAAATAGTAATCCGTACGACTAGCTCTTCTTCATCTATTGGCTTCTTTAGATAATCTACAGCACCTAACGAAAATCCTTTTAAAACATCAATCTTTAATGATTTTGCAGTTAGAAATATAAAAGGTAACTCAGGAAAATGGCTTTTAATTTTTGAGGCCAAAGTAAAGCCATCCATTTCGGGCATCATAACATCCAAAATAGCAAGTTGAAAAATAGAAGACTCCATACTTGTTAATGCTTCTGAACCAGACTTGACCCTAGTTATTTCGAAACCTTTCATTTTCAAATATTCAGAAAGAAGATAACCTAGAGATTCATCGTCTTCCACTAATAATATAGAATGTTTACCTGTATTAACCATGAGATACCAAAGGTAATTCAATTACAACTGATGTTCCTTTTCCTAGTTCACTATCCAAAGAAATTTTACCCCTATGGTTTTTAACTACATTCTTTACATAACTAAGCCCTAATCCATATCCTTTTACTTTATGCAAATTACCATCAACAACACGGTAATATTTCTGAAAAATTAATCGTTGTTCTTTTTGAGCGATACCTGTTCCATTGTCTGTTATACAAATTAAAAGCTTCTTATTACGCACTGTAGTATTTAAAAGTATTTTAGAATTATCAGAATATTTCTTAGCATTATCAAGAACATTAATTATAGCATTCTCTAAATGAGAAGCTTCTGCTTTTATCCTATAATGTTCCCCTTTTAAATCATATTCAAAGTGAACATCCTCTAAATGTGTAATTGCTTCAAATTCTCTACAAATATTTTTCAAATTTGGGTAAAAATCTAGTGTTGTCAATGTAAAAACATGTTTCCCACCCTCTAAGCTAGCCAAGTCTAACACTTTATCAATATGGTTCTTTAGTCGGTCTACCTGCGCTCTAATAAGCTTAATAACTGGTTTCTGAGTCGCTACATCTTCCTGCTCTAATAACTTTGTAGCTAAACCAATGGAAAACACAGGTGTTTTTAGCTCATGAGTAAGGTTATTAATAAACTCATTGGTTGTTGTGATAACCTTGCGTTGCCAATAAAATGATTTTAACACCCAAACAACTACGAGAATAATTGCCAACATAAAAATAAGGCTTGGAATCGTGAGACCGTTTAATTGATATAAGAAAAAGGCATTCATATCCGTAAAATGTAATTCCAAAAAAAAGACTTTCTCCTATTAATTTAGGCAAATACCCTTCCAATTCTAATGGGAAAACTACTATATTATCTTCTTTTTTAAAACGTTTAGGAGAGTGCAAATAATAGGTAGAATCTCTTGAAATTAATTGATAAGTGAAATCGGAAGTTATTCCGACAGCCGCTAATCTATCCCTCAAAAAATCATTTAAAAAATGACTTGAAGCATCCTGAACACTATCTAAACTAAGACTAAAATAAGAGCCATCTTTAGTAATAGATTTACCAATTAAAAAAGTAAGTTCATTTTCTGTTCTAAGGTCATTTTTAATATGGCTACTGACAGCCACCATATTCTTATTAAATTGAACTTTTGCGAGATTTAATCCGATTTTTAAATATTGATACTGTACAACGAATAAACCAAGTACAGAGATTACAAATACAATGAGATAAAGTTTTCTTCTAAATAGCACGACAACAAATTAAGGTAAAAACTAAAATTAAACAGACTAGTTTCTAAATTATTTATCGAATTAACTTTTCATTAATCTTTTTGACTTATCGTTAATCTTGTTATATTCAAATAATAGCTACCTTAGTAACCGAGTTAATTTATTTCAAAAAACAATTTTACTAAGCCAACCTCTTTTATGGTTGGCTTTTAATTTTAGCACAACCAAACCATCTCTACTATGAAATCTTTTTTTAATAATGTAGCTGATAAGATCAGTGCATTAAACTTTCTAGCTATTTCAATTGGATTGGTCTATCTTTTTTTCGGAATACTAAAGTTTTTTTCATCGCTAAGCCCTGCGGAAGATCTTGCGATACAAACCATCAATAGTCTTACATTTAATGTCATCCCTGAAAAAACTTCCATATGGCTCCTTGCTATATGGGAAACATTTGTTGGTGCTTGTTTACTTTTTAACTTTCACAAAAAAGCCATCTTAATTTTAGCTTTGGTTCACATGTTTTTTACTTTCACACCCTTGTTTCTAGCTCCTGAAATTACGTTTAGCGATGCAAGCTTTGCTCCTACATTATTAGGGCAATACATTTTTAAAAATGTAGTTATTGTTGCGGCATTAGCCACCCTTCTAAAAAACGAGAATATGAAAAGAAAACTGAGTATGGCTACCAATCAATAGGATTATAATCCTTTAAAAATTTACCACACCAATGCTTCCCTGTATTAATACCATCTATTAATGGATCTAATACTCGCGCTGCTCCATCTACAATATCTAATGGTGGCTGAAAGTCGTGAACTTCTTGTTTCTTTTTTGATAATTCTGCCGGATCTTCATCGGTTACCCAACCTGTATCAACAGCATTCATAAAAACACCATCTGTAGCAAAATCTAATGCAGAAGTATGGGTCATCATGTTTAAAGCTGCTTTTGCCATATTGGTATGTGGGTGCCTATCTTCTTTATAGAAACGGTGAAACTTACCTTCCATCGCAGAAACATTGATAATATGTTTTTTACCTGTATTTTCTTGACGCATAAGCCTAGACAACCTATTACACAATACAAAGGGTGCTACTGCATTCACTAACTGAACTTCTATCATTTCAGGAGTTTCAATCTCTCCCAGTTTCAAGCGCCAACTATTTGTTTTACGCAAATCTACTTGTTGTAAATCAGCATCTAACTCCCCTTCCGGGAACACTTCTTTTGTAGCCAAAGAATTATCAAAGCTATAAGGTATTTGAGATAATTTAGCCGAAGCACGTATACCAATTCCAGGCTCAGGAGCATGCCAATTTACAGGTAAGGTATCATTTTCTTGACTAGAAATATTTTTACCTAAAGCATTCAACTCATCTAAACAGTATAAATGATCTGCTAATACTTCTTTTGCTGCTTTGGGCAAAGCTGCAACTGGCATCTCTTCATTTTTCATCAAATGTTGATAAAAACCTGCTGGCCTTCTAACCGTTTGCGCTGCATTATTAATTAAAATATCTAAACGATCATACTGTTGTTCTATAAAATTACAGAAGATTTCTACACTAGGAATATGACGTAAATCTAATCCGTGTATTTTAAGGCGATGCCCCCATTTAGAAAAGTCGTCCTCCTTAGCAAACCGTAAGGCAGAATCTACTGGGAAACGTGTGGTAGCTACAACAGTTGCCCCTGCACGTAATAAAATTAAAGTAATATGATAGCCTATTTTTAAACGAGACCCTGTAACGATTGCTACCTGACCTGTAAGGTCTGCGGTTTGATAGCGTTTAGCATAATTAAAATCTCCACAATCTTGACACATGGTATCATAAAAATGATGCAGTTTTGTATACACTGTTTTACAAACATAACAATTGCGAGGAGATTCTAATTCTTTTCCTTCTAAATCATTAAGC
This sequence comes from Cellulophaga algicola DSM 14237, assembly GCF_000186265.1. Classification (NCBI taxonomy): domain Bacteria; kingdom Pseudomonadati; phylum Bacteroidota; class Flavobacteriia; order Flavobacteriales; family Flavobacteriaceae; genus Paracellulophaga; species Paracellulophaga algicola. The sequence goes on along the minus strand of NC_014934.1, from coordinate 2,639,147 downwards.
TTAGCAGCTTCTAATAATATTGGTGCTTTAAATATTACAGATTCTCGAGCACTACGTATTCCTGTTTCTTTACGCGCATGCTTATCGCGCTCAATCATTTTACGCTTTGCAGCTTTTGCAGCATCTTTCTTGCGTTGCTTAAATTCATGACGATTTGGTCTAGACAACAGACCTGCCGCCTTAAGCAAGGCTACCCGTTTCTCTTCAGGAAGCTCTAATATTTGAAAAGCATTTTCTCCCAACTTATCTAAAATGGAAATACAGGCATCTACTTCTTCAAGACTAACATAATTAGTTTTCTTCGCTCCAATTTCCTTTTCATTTTCAGAATCCATACAACTACTATTCAATGATTTTAACGCTGCAAATGTACAGTTAAAAACAAACAACCTTAAAAAAAAGATACATCTGAATGCTGTAGTATGAACACTAAAAAAAAACATAATATAGCTAATGCAAAAAAAAGAGCTGCATACTAGAAAATAAAATACCATGTTATGCCACAAAAAAAAACTCCATTTATACCTATTTAGATACAAATGGAGTTTTATATTTTTTTAAAGCTACTAAAGTCTTCCAAAAAAGAAAATCAATCTAATTACTATTAAAATCAGGCCTATAACACCCCAAATTGAAAATGAACCAGATTCTTCTGGAGGAGCAGACTGAGCCGCATATGATTTTGCCGCTATTTTTGAAGCTTCTTTCGGATCAATGATAAAATCATTACAATTTGAAATGAAATCAGGCTTTCTTTGAGTTAAAGAACAAACGATTCCTAAATTAGGGTCAAAAGTTCTTTTTTCGCACTTTTTACAAAAAGCGAGACGCTGTGGTAAATCCATATGATAAAATTTGGTTGGTAAAAAGCTAACGCTCTTATTACTATTGTAGTATATTAACTACAATAAACCCCAATATATCATACCGTTTTACGACAAAGCGCTATTATTTCACCTTAGTTTCTAAAACTTTCTTCCCTTCTAAATAACCAATCATTACATCTCCTGAATTAACTTTTCCTACCCCTTTTGGTGGTGTTCCAGTTAATAAGATATCTCCTGGGTTTAGCGTCATTACTGAAGAAACATACACAACAAAGTCTACCAAATTAGTAATCATATGAGAACTATTTCCTTTCTGCACTTCTACACCATTTACTTCATAAGAAAAATTAATATTTGTAACATCAGGAAAATCAGCTATTGGATAAAAAGGAGCAATCGGTGTTGCGCCATCAAAACCTTTAGCTAAAGCCCAAGGCCCTTTTGTTTCTCTACTACTTGCCAACACATCTTTAGCCGTTAAGTCATTAGACAATGTTACCGCATCTACAAAACTTAAGGCATTATCTTCTGTAGCACCTTTACATGTTTTTCCAATTCTAAAAGCTAATTCCGCTTCAAACCAAACATCATTTGAAAAACTAGGAAGCACAAGATCTTCATTGTTTTCTAAAAGTGTGGTATCTGGTTTAGTAAAAACAATTGGCACTACCTTTCCTGAAGGCATTTCACTCAACTCATTTACATAATTTTTCCCTACCGCTACTATTTTCATTATATATTCTATGGATTAGTTATTTTAAACTTGCTAGACTTTTTTGTAATGTCTCAATTTTTGCTTCTGCATCTGACTTCTTCTTACGTTCAATTTCAATTACCTGGTCTGGTGCATTGCTTACAAAACGTTCATTAGACAATTTCTTTTCTACAGACATTAAAAAGCCTTTTGTATACTTTAATTCTTCTTCTATCTTTTTAATTTCTGCATCAACATCAATAGCACCACTTATAGGAATAAAATATTCATTGCTTTTTACTCTAAAAGATAAAGCACCATCTACAGCTTCAGACACATAAGAAATCTCAGAAACATTAGTCAATTTTGTAATAACAGTATCCCAATCTTTTGCAATATCTGCTTCATTTAAAACAGAAAGCTCTAAATATTCCTTCATCGGAATATTCTTTTGCTTTCTAATAGTTCTTACCCCAGCAATAACCTCTGCTGCAAAATCAAATCCTGAAATTAATACTTCATCAACCTTATTCGCTTCTGGCCACTTTGCAATGACCAATGCTTCTTCCGGAGTTCTTTCTGCAATATGCTGCCAAATTTCTTCCGTTAAGAATGGCATAAATGGATGCAATAATTTTAAATTATTTTCAAAGATTGCTAGAACCGCATCAAATGTTGTTTTATCAATTGGCTGTTGGTATGCTGGTTTCACAATCTCTAGCAACCAAGAACTATAATCATCCCAAACTAGTTTGTAAATAGCCATTAAAGCATCTGAAATTCGATACTTACTAAAATGATCTTCAATTTCTAAGAGCGTTTGATTAAATTTAGCATTGTACCATTCTAACCCTAATTTTGAAGCTTCTGGCTGCGGCAAATCTGCCACTTCCCAACCTTGCACTAAGCGGAAACCATTCCAAATTTTATTAGCAAAGTTTTTTCCTTGTTGACAAAGTGATTCATCAAACATTAGATCATTACCTGCTGCTGCGCTTAGCAATAAACCTACACGTACACCATCTGCTCCGTATTCTTCAATTAACCCTAATGCATCAGGAGAATTACCTAACGATTTAGACATTTTCCTTCTTTGCTTATCACGGACTAAACCTGTTAAATAAACATTTTCAAAAGGTGGCTTATCACGGTATTCATAACCTGAAATAATCATACGTGCTACCCAGAAGAATAAAATATCTGGACCCGTAACTAAATCATTTGTAGGGTAATAATACTCTATCTCTTTATTCTCCGGCTCTAAGATTCCGTTAAAAACACTTATAGGCCACAACCAAGAAGAGAACCACGTATCTAGGGCATCTTCATCTTGTTTTAAATCAGAAATTTTTAAAGTAGAATTTCCTGTTTTTACTATTGCTTTTTCAAGCGCTTCATCCTTACTTTCTGCTACTACAAAATCTTCTGCGCCTTCTCCGTAATAATAGGCAGGTATTTGTTGTCCCCACCAAAGCTGCCTAGAAATATTCCAATCCCGAATATTCTCCATCCAATGACGGTACGTATTTTCGAACTTTTTTGGAAACAACTTAACATCTCCTGTTTCTAAAACGGCTTTTATCGCTGGTTCAGCAAGTTCTTCCATCTTTAAAAACCATTGATCTGATAATCTTGGCTCTATTACTGCTTTTGTTCTTTCTGAGGTTCCTACTTTATTTAAGTGGGTTTCAGTTTTTACTAAAAAGCCTTTTTCTTCTAATTCTTTTGAAATTTCTTTTCGCACTACAAAACGGTCTTTACCCTCGTAATGCAATCCATGATGGTTTAAACTGGCATCAGCATTTAAAATATCTATTACCTCTAAATTATGTTTTTCTCCTAGCGCCTTATCATTAATATCATGAGCAGGAGTAACTTTTAAACACCCTGTTCCAAATTCTATATCAACATAGTCATCTTCGATAATAGGAATAGCTCTACCACTTAGAGGAACAATGGCTTTTTTACCTTTTAAGTGTGTATATCGTTCATCATTAGGGTTAATACAAATAGCGGTATCTCCTAAAATAGTTTCTGGTCTTGTGGTAGCAATTGTCACTTTTTCATCAGAACCTTCTATTTGATATTCTAAATAATAAAGTAAGCCTTGCTTCTCCTCGTGAATTACTTCTTCATCAGAAAGTGTTGTTTGCGCTTCTGGATCCCAGTTTACCATTCTAAACCCACGGTAAATAAGTCCTTTTTCAAATAAATCTACAAAAACTTTAATCACAGATGCAGACATGTTGTCATCTAAGGTAAATTTTGTTCGATCCCAATCACAAGAACATCCTAATTTTTTAAGCTGTTCTAAAATAACCCCACCATATTCATCGGTCCAATCCCAAGCGTGTTTTAAAAATTCTTCCCGAGTTAAATCGGCTTTATCAATACCTTGTTCTTTTAATTTTGCAACTACTTTAGCTTCCGTAGCGATAGAAGCGTGATCTGTACCTGGCACCCAACAGGCATTTTTACCCATTAATCGTGCTCTTCTAATCAATACATCTTGAATAGTATTGTTAAGCATATGCCCCATATGCAATACTCCCGTTACATTTGGCGGAGGTATTACAATGGTATATGGCTCTCTTTCATCTGGGGTAGAATGAAAATAACCATTACTCATCCAGTATTCATACCAATGTTTTTCTACTTTCTGAGATTCATATTTTGATGCTATTTCCATATTTTGGTATAATTATTGTTTTAAATGATATGTATCTTCTTGAAGAACCCTCTAAATGTTAAAAATTAAGTTTTTAGACTTCTTGAAATACGAAACAAAAATAAGTAACGTTATCAGATAACGAAAGAATTTTGAGGTTCATATCAAAATAGTTACATTTGAATCTCACCCAAAACTAAAAATGATGAAAAAAATTGTACTAATTTTATTTATTGGTCTATTAGGAATTAGCCTAAACGCACAGGACAAAGCTGCAAAAATTGAATTTAAATCAGATACTGTAGATTACGGTACTATTGAAAAAGGTTCAGACGGAAATCGTGTATTTTTATTTACAAATACAGGAGATGCGCCATTAATTATTAGTAAAGTAAGTTCTAGCTGTGGATGTACGATCCCAAAAACTCCAAAAGATCCTATTTTACCAGGTAAAACAGGTGAAATTCAAGTAAAATATGACACGAACAGAGTTGGAGCTATTAGAAAAGCGGTTACCGTTATTTCAAACGCTGCCACTCCTACTGTAGTTTTAAAAATAAAAGGAGAAGTTAAAGAGACTGTTGTTCAATAGTTTTTTTACCCTTATAAAATTTAAGCCTAACACTTTGTGTTAGGCTTTTTTTATTTAAAATTTTTTTTAAGAACAAATGATAGTTGCATATCGCGATTAGCACGCTCAATGACTAATTTAATTTTTTTCTCTTCTCGCTCATTCAAGAACCCAAGTACCTCCTGTATTTTATAGCTATGAACGCTTTTTCCATTAACAGAAAGCAGTAAATCTCCTTTTTGCAATCCTGCTTCATGCGCAGGACTTCCTATTCGTATAGCCGAAATAACAATTTCAGGAACTAAACTTAGCCGTGTTGCATCCTCAAATAACAACTGAACGTCGCCAAATGAGTTAGCACCTTCTTTTCCATTTGAAACGACCCCTTTGCCATCAGAAATCTTGTCTGCTACGTACCGTATACCGGTATGAATTAAATCAATACCACTCATATTATATTTAAAAGGTTTTTTAAAATAGGCATTTTGCTTTAGGATTATTTCTTCTTCTGGATAATTAAATACAATATTAAATCTTCTTAAGGCCTCTCCTCCTATGCTACCATTTCTGTCTCCCAAATCACGAATAGAATTGAATGTTTCCATTTCTGGGAAGGCAACTTTAGCACCATGCAATTCACTTGTTCCAAGCCGAAAGCCATTAACTTTAGTTCTTTTTCCAAAAACATCCCCATTTAGACCTTTGCCTAGAAAATCATCATAGTTTAAAAGCGGAACATCTATTCCTTTTTCTCTGTCTTCAAAAAGCCATATCGCATCAGAACTCCCTGTATCTACCAACAATCTTACAGGTACTTGAATCGTGTCATTAAAAAACACATCTCCCTTTACATATCCTCTTTTGTTTTCAATATCAAGAGGTAATACTTGGTGTCGCTTACTAATTTTTGAAGTGTACTGTTTAGGATCATAGAATTTTATAGTTTGCTTAGCATAGTTGATATCTATTACAAAAGCTCTAAATAAATCATAGCCAATAATACCATGAACAGGTATTCCGAATGTGGTTGAAAAATTAATATCCTTATCTATGACAACAAAAAGCTTTTGTTTTACATTTTTAATGTTTTTTATTTTAAACGTATTCCCTGAAGAACTCAAGGCTACAATAGATTTTTCTGCTCCCAAGCCCTTTAATTTAACTTCTGACACATCATTAATTTGTATAGAGTCTTGACCCGATAAATTGAAGAGAATAGGTGTAGTTACTCCTGTATCTAATATAAAAGAAAGTTCACTACCATTTACTTCAATCGGAATAATTACAACATTATTAATTAATTGAAACTTTATTTTCTGGACAGACTCCCCTTCTTTTAATTGAAAATTTTGCGCGAAAGAAAATAACGGAAGACAACTAATTACCACTAAGAAATATTTAAAAAAATGCTCCATTTTTAATGATTCAATAATTATATAGCTATAATTTACACTTTTAAGCACGTACAGCATAATATATTAACAATTACCTAGCACTTTGTATATTAAAAATTTTACTATTGCTTTGTCCGTTTTGATTTCTCACTTTTGTAAAAAAAACAACAATGCCTAGTATATCAAATAAAGGATTATCAATGCCCGAGTCTCCAATACGTAAATTGGTTCCATTCGCAGATGCCGCCAAAAAAAGAGGTATTGAAGTAATTCATTTAAACATAGGGCAACCAGATATTAAGACTCCACAGATAGCCTTAGATGCTGTAAAAAATAACACGATTACCACCTTAAGTTATAGTAAAACAGAAGGAAGTGAGCGCTATAGATCTAAATTAGCTTTGTATTACCAAAAACATGGTATTGACGTTAGTGCAGAAAACATATTAGTAACCATAGGTGCATCTGAAGCCCTTGCTTTTGTTATAGGAAGTATTGCGGATACTGATAATGAAATTATTATACCCGAGCCTTTTTACGCTAATTACAATAGTTTCTCTGTGGTTTTCGGAGTCAAGGTTGTACCAATTGTATCAAAAATTGAAACTGGTTTTGCACTCCCAAGTATTGCAGATTTTGAAAAATCTATTACGCCAAAAACTAAAGCAATCTTAATTTGTAATCCTAATAATCCAACCGGTTACCTATATAGTAAAGAAGAAATTAAACAACTAGCTCTCCTAGTTAAAAAAAACGATTTATTCCTTATTGTTGATGAAGTTTATCGTGAATTTGTATACGATGGCAAGCAGCACTATTCTGCATTAAAAGAAGAGAATTTAGAAGAGCATGTAATTGTAATTGATTCTGTTTCTAAAAGATATAGTATGTGTGGAGCTCGGATAGGCTGCATTATTACAAAGAATGAAATCTTAAGAAAAACCATTCTTAAATTTATGCAAGCACGGCTTTCCCCCCCATCATATGCCCAAATTGCTGGTGAAGCTGCTTTAGACACTCCACAACAGTATTTTGATGAAGTAATTGCCGAGTATGAAATCCGTAGAAACACCCTTATTGAAGGCCTAAATAAAATAGACGGTGTAAAAGTAACCTCGCCTCAAGGAGCTTTTTATTGTATTGTGGAGCTTCCTATTAAAGATTCTGATACTTTTGCACAATGGTTGTTAGAACATTTTAACGTAAACAACGAAACTATTATGGTAGCTCCTGCTGCTGGTTTTTATGCCACAAAAGGATTGGGAAAAAATCAAATTAGGATTGCCTATGTGTTAGAACGTACTATTCTAAAAAAAGCAATCCATATTTTAGAACAAGCACTAAAAGAGTATAGCTTAAATGAAAATTAACAACAATGTATCTTTATTAACGTATAATACGTTCGGTATTAATGCCAAGGCACGTTTTTTTTGTGAAATTACTACGATAGAAGAACTTGAGTTAGTTTTAAAACTTGAGGAATATCCTAATAAATTTGTTATTAGCGGAGGTAGCAATATGTTGCTAACTAAAGATATTGATGCTTTGGTCCTGTATTTAAACTTAAAGGGAATTACAATGGTTTCAGAATCTGACACCGAAGTTGTCATTAATGTTATGGCAGGCGAAAACTGGCATCAACTAGTACTCTGGACCTTAGAACAGGATTATGGTGGCTTAGAAAACATGTCTTTGATCCCTGGTAACACAGGAACATCTCCTATTCAAAATATTGGCGCCTATGGTGTTGAATTAAAAGATACGTTTGAATCTTGTGAAGCAATGGAAATAGCTACTCAGGAGATTAAAAGCTTCAGTAAGGAAGATTGTTGCTTTGGGTATCGAGAATCTTTTTTTAAAAATGAAGGCAAAGGAAAATACATTATAACATCCGTAAATTTAAAATTATCTAAGAAAGATCATGTGCTAAATACCTCTTATGGTGCTATAGATCAAGAATTACAGCACATGGGTATTACAGCACCCACCATTAAAGATGTATCCAATGCTGTAATTGCAATTAGAAAAAGTAAATTACCCGATCCTGCTGAATTAGGAAATAGCGGTAGTTTTTTCAAAAATCCGATTATCCATAAAATTGATTTTCTTCGTTTTTCGGAGAAGCACCCAGAAGCTCCATTCTACAAGCTGTCAGAAGAAAACTACAAAATACCTGCAGGTTGGCTTATTGAACAAAGTGGATTTAAAGGCAAAAGGTACGGTGATGCTGGTGTTCACAAGAATCAAGCTTTAGTTTTAGTAAATTATGGCACAGCAACCGGAAAAGAAATAGTAGATTTGGCGCACAAAATTATAGATACTGTTTATGCAAAATTCAATATTCGTATCTTGCCAGAAGTTAATGTGATATAAAAAAAAATAACCCTGGTAATAAATACCAGGGTTATACCAAACCAAACTAACCAAAAATTAAGCTTACGATAACCAGTCGTAAACTTATTCTATTATTCAAAATTTATTGCGTAACAATCAATTGTAAAATTTTTCGTTACATATTAATTACGTAGTAAAACTGAATTTAGATTTTTTGAAACTATATTTTTTTTAACCTTAACTTTTTCATGAGCGCACTACTCGAAAACCATATTGTTGAATTACTGCATGAACGCAATGAAAAAGCCATTTCGCTACTTTATGAAAATTATAGCGATACGCTTTATGGGGTAGCCTATAAAGTTGTAAAAGATGAGATGCTTGCACAAGATGTATTACAAGAAAGCTTTGTAAAAATCTGGAAGAAAGCAGACAGTTATGATCCTAGCAAAGCAAAATTATTTACCTGGTTGTTTCGTATTACAAGAAATACTGCTATAGATAAATTAAGAAGCAGTAAAACTAAAACCGATAAAGAAATCCAATTAGATGTTTCTGACGTATATAAGGTAGGTATTGAAGGTATAAATCCTGATTTCATAGACATGCGAGAGAATCTTTTAAAAATAGATTCTAAATATAAAATTGTTCTTGAAGCCTTGTTTTTTGATGGCATGACGCAGCAAGAAGCAAGTGACGAATTAGACATTCCGCTTGGCACTATTAAATCTCGATTGAAAATCGGTCTACGTGAATTGCGAAAAATTTATATAGAGCCTGTGATACTGCTATTTTTATTAACCTTAATAGCATAAGATTATGAAAGAAAAAATCAAATTATTTTTAGATACTGATCTTCTTGAAAAGTATTTATTAGGTACAACAACAGATTTAGAAACGCTACAAGTAGAGCGCTATATTGCCATGTACCCAGAGGTTAGAAAAATCTACACTGAGTTACAAGATAACTTAGAAGAGTTTGCTAAATCTTATGCTGTGAAAACACCAGAAGGTTTAAAAGAACAAATTTTAAACAGAATTAAAGCACAAAACTCAACCAGAAGAAAGTTTATGAGTTATGCGGTTGCTGCTAGCGTTGTCGCATTATTATTTGCTTCAGCTTCTTATTTCTTTTACAATCAGAATTTAAATTTACAAGAAGAGAATTCTATGGTTACCAATCAGATTAAGCTTTTAGAAGCTGATATGAAGGAGCGCTTAGAAGATGTCAGAAATCAATTTATTGTATTAAACAATCCAGATACTAAACAATACAAACTTACGGGAAACAAAAAAGCTAAAGATTTAAAAGCTGTAGCTTATGTAAACCCTGTTAAAAAATTATCTTACATTAATGTACAAAATCTTCCCCATCTAGAGGAGGGTCAATGTTTACAAATGTGGGCAGAAGTAAATGGCAAAATGCTAAATCTTGGTGTTATTGGAGAAGCTGGAGCCAAAGATAATTTATTAGCCATTCCTTACTCTAAAGATGCAGTAGGCTATATTACGATAGAACAAGAAGGCGGTAATGAAACCCCTACAGTAGACAATATAGTAGCGAATATCGCTTTTTAAAGAACACTGTTTTTTTTACATTAAAACATTCAAAAGATAAAATATTTGTACCTTTGTACAAATATTTTATCATGAAGTTAGTTTTATTAACCATAGGATTGTTAGCACTTGCATTTGCAGGTATTGCAATTAAAATATGGTCAAAAAAAGATGGGGAATTTGCAGGAACTTGCGCTAGTCAGAGTCCGTTTTTAAATAAAGAAGGAGAAGCTTGTGGTTTTTGTGGCAAACTGCCAAACGAACAAGATTGTAAAAAAGATACTTCTTCCGAGCTTCAGTCATAAATCACTGAAGTTCATTAACAATTTGATTTGGACAAACCCACAGACAAATTACAAGAATCCATAGCAAAAGCTAAAGCAGGAAATCAGATTGCTTTTAGTTTGTTGTTAGATTCTTTTTGGAATGATGTGTACAGTTTTCAACTACAACGCACCAAAAATGAAAATGACGCTGAAGACATTACCATTCAAACATTTTCAAAAGCTTTTGACAAAATAAACACGTATGACGAAAGCTATCAGTTTAAAACTTGGCTGATTACTATTTCTAAAAATATTCATGTAGATCTTATCAGAAAAAGTAAGCGTAATATTTTAGAAAAAACCGACAGTAGCGCTGATGCTATAAAAAAAGTATTAGATGACAGTCCTTCTGCAGAAGATCAACTCATAAATCAGCAAAATCTTGCTACACTCCTAGAGCATATTAAAGGGCTAAAGCCACATTATCAAAAAGTAATTAATCTCAGATATTTTAATGAGCTAAGCTATGCTGATATAGCGACGTTACTTAATGAACCCATTAACAATGTAAAAGTCAAACTTTTAAGAGCAAAAAAACTTTTAGCATCCGCGATTAAAGGTGCTAAATCTTAAAGTTTTATATTTTTCATCTTTTCAAAATACTCGTTATATCCCCTTTTTCAAAAACAATAAGAACCTAAAATTCTTTGTATATTTGCATAAAAATTGAAGATGAGCGATAGCGCAGTAAAAAGTGTTTTACCACCACAAGGAAAACCGAAATGGTTACGCGTAAAACTACCTACAGGAAAGAAATATACACAACTTCGAGGATTAGTAGACAAATACAATTTACACACCATTTGCACATCGGGCAGTTGCCCAAATATGGGTGAATGCTGGGGAGAAGGGACTGCTACATTTATGATTTTAGGTAATGTTTGTACTCGCTCATGTGGTTTCTGTGGTGTAAAAACGGGCAGACCAGAAGATGTGGATTGGGAAGAGCCAGAAAAAGTTGCTCGTTCTATTAAAATAATGGAAATTAAACATGCTGTTATTACTTCTGTAGATAGAGATGACATTAAAGATATGGGATCTATTATCTGGGCAGAAACGGTAAAAGCTATTCGTAGAATGAACCCCAAAACAACACTTGAAACATTAATTCCTGATTTTCAAGGTATTGAAACACACTTAGACCGTATTATAGCCGTTAATCCAGAAGTAGTTTCTCATAATATGGAAACGGTAAAAAGACTAACAAGAGAGGTTAGAATACAAGCTAAATACGAACGTAGTCTTGAAGTGCTTCGCTATTTAGGCGCTAATGGTATTAACAGAACAAAATCTGGTATCATGCTTGGCTTAGGAGAACTTGAAGAAGAGGTTATCCAAACCATGAAAGATTTAAGAGGTGTTAATGTAGATGTAATCACTATTGGTCAATATTTACAACCCAGTAAAAAACATTTACCCGTAAAAGAGTTTATTACGCCAGAACAATTCAAAAAATATGAAGAAATAGGATTAGAAATGGGCTTTAGACACGTAGAAAGTGGTGCGCTCGTTAGATCTTCATATAAAGCACATAAGCATATCCATTAAATTTATTTTATCAGATCTAGTCTCATTTTATGTCTTTTTATAAACTGCAAAATGATACAGACAGATTAATGTAGTTATGAAACAAATTAACATCGGTATCAATGGTTTTGGTAGAATTGGTAGAACATTTTTTAGACTGCTTCAAGCACATCCTAACTTAAATGTTGTTGCTATAAATGATTTAGCAAATACCGAGACTTTAGCTCATTTATTAAAATATGATAGTATCCATGGTATTTTCCCTTACAAAATAAGCCATACTGAAGATACAATTACGATAGAGACATCTAAAACAATACAGATACTCAACCAATCTTCACCAGAAGATATAGATTGGGGCAAGTATAACGTAGATATTGTCGTAGAAGCTACAGGGAAATTTAAATCAAGAGAACAGTTAAATGCGCACCTAAAAAACGGAGCTAAAAAGGTGATCTTATCGGTTCCACCAGACGATGACAGTATTAAAATGATTGTTATTGGTGTAAACGATCATCTACTTACGGCAGAAGACCATATTATTTCAAATGCTTCGTGCACTACAAATAATGCGGCTCCAATGATAAAAGTAATTAATGACCTCTGTGGCGTAGAACAAGCGTATATAACTACGATTCATTCTTACACCACAGATCAAAGCTTACATGATCAACCGCATAGAGATTTAAGAAGAGCTCGTGCTGCAGGCCAATCTATAGTACCTACCACTACTGGTGCGGCTAAAGCATTAACTAAGATATTTCCTGAATTAGACGGTCTTATTGGTGGCTGCGGTATACGTGTTCCTGTACCAAACGGATCATTAACAGATATTACTTTTAACGTAAAAAAAGAAACTAGTATTGAAGAAATAAATAATACATTTAAGGAGATTTCTGAAAATTCTCTAAAAAATATACTTTTTTACACTGAAGATCCTATAGTTTCTATAGATGTAAACAATAGTTGCTACTCTTGTACGTTTGATTCTCTAATGACATCTGTCTTAGGAAAAATGGTTAAAATCATTGGTTGGTACGATAACGAAACAGGATACAGCAGCAGATTAATAGATTTAATTAAATTGATCCAAGACAAATCATACCTTTGAAGATAAAAAACCTACATAGCAGTCTTAATTCTAAAATGGCACTCCTTTTTGCCTTATTCTTTTGGCAAACTACATTTTCCCAAGACTCAACGGCTACCTACAAAGAAATAGAAGATTACTTTATTGTAGCACAAACTTATAAAAACCAAGACAAGCTAGATCTATCATTAGAATCTATCTACAAAGCATTAAAAAAAGCTGAAAAACTAGAAGACATAAAAGCAATCATAGATTGCTATCATGAATTAGCATTGCTATACTTAAAGCTCGACAAAACAGATCAATCCATACAGCTTTGGCAAAGAGCAGACGTTCTTTTAAAAGATTCCGAATACCCTTATGGTAGTGCCACCCACAGATATATAGATGCCTTACACTTAATAAAAGACCAAAAATATTATCTAGCAAATCATGAACTAGACAAGGCTAACAAAATTACTAATGTTAGAAATCTAACATTACATATTTTATTAGCAAAGGGTTTTATATACCTAGAATTACCAAAATATAGTGAAGCTGAAAAAAACTTTAACTCGCTTATTGTTAATAATGACACTAATGAAAAAGACTATATTGCTTCAAGAGCATTTTTAGGACTTGCATTATTAAATTCAAAAACTAACAACCCAGAGAAAGGTATTGAATATGCGCTTCAAGGTTTAGAGATTGCTACGAAGAATGATTTTTATTATGAAATACTAGAATTAAATCAATATCTAGCAGATACTAGTGAAAAACTTAGCTTATACGAAAAAGCTTTACTTTACAACAAAAATCTTGTACAAATAAAAGATTCTATTTACAACGAAACTAAAATAAAAACGGAAGCTAAAAAGGCTGATAACATTTATTTTGAAACACAAAAAAACACCATTGCTAACCTTACTAGAGAAAATGAGCAGCTAAAAGCGTCAAGTAGTAGAACAGAAATAACGGCTATATTAACCTCTGCTTTCTTAACCATAATCTCTTTACTGGCGGTTTCATTATATAGAAATAACCAAATTAAATTAAAAACCAACGATTTACTGCAAACTAAAAATAATGAATTAGAAGCTTCCCGTGATGCTGCTGTTAAAGCCATGGAAACCAAAACTAATTTCCTATCTACAGTTAGCCACGAATTACGCACACCACTATATGCGGTAACAGGCCTAACCCACTTACTTCTTGAAGAGAACCCGAGTGAGAGTCAGAAAGAACATCTAAAGGCCTTAAAATTCTCTGGAGACTACCTGTTAAGTTTTATCAATGACATCTTACAATTAAATAAAATTGACGCAGATAAACTAGAAGCTGTAAATACAGAGTTCAGCCTTAAAAAAGTTCTCTCAGAGGTAATTAGCTCACTACAACAAAGTGCTAAAGAAAATAAAACTAAAATTTCACTTGATTACGATGATACTATTCCAAAAAGTCTTCTGAGTGATTCCATGAAACTTTCTCAAATTTTAATAAACCTTGTTGGAAACGGATTGAAGTTCACAAAAAAAGGAGAAGTAACTGTCATCGCTAAATTATTAAGCAAAGTAGAAGATGATGTTGTTATTTACTTTGAAGTCAAAGACACCGGTATAGGCATATCTGAAGATCAAATTACAAATATTTTTGAAAGCTTTGAACAAGGTTCTATACAAATAAATAGAGAGTACGGAGGTACAGGTCTTGGTTTAACAATTGTAAAAAGCTTATTAGGGTTATTTAATAGCAAAATAGATTTAAAAAGTGAGTTAGGAAACGGAAGCTCATTTTTCTTCGAATTGAAAATGAAAAGTAAAAACAGTACAACTGAAGACGTTAGCCTTGAAGCTGAACCTCAGGAATATGTTTTTGAAGGACTACATTTACTTATCGTGGAAGACAACAAAATAAATCAAGTCATCACCAAAAAAATGTTGATTAAAAAAGGAATGACGTGCGACATTGCTAGTAATGGCACAGATGCTGTAGAAATGGTATCACAAACCAAATACGATGCCATATTAATGGATATTCATATGCCTGGAATAAGTGGCGAAGAAGCTACAATTCTAATTCGTAAGTTTAACAGACACACTCCTATCATAGCGCTAACAGCAATTTCTCTTGATGATAGTTTAGAGAGTTTTTATGCGGCCGGATGTAATGATGTAGTTACTAAACCGTTTAAACCTGAAGTATTCTATCAAAAAATTGGAGAAAACATTTTTAATCCAAAACCACTCACTTAAGCAGTGTTTTAATAGCTTCTTTAAGTACTTCACCTCCATTATTTAAAAACTGATGTTCTATGGAGATGTAATACAAATTAGCAACCTTACCTTTTAATCTAACATAATCTTTTTCTGTTGTAAGAATACATTCTTGAGCATTAAAATTTGCTATTTCAGTGGCAGAGAAAAAGTGATGATCTCTAAAGTTTAGATGT
Organism: Cellulophaga algicola DSM 14237; assembly: GCF_000186265.1. Taxonomy (NCBI): domain Bacteria; kingdom Pseudomonadati; phylum Bacteroidota; class Flavobacteriia; order Flavobacteriales; family Flavobacteriaceae; genus Paracellulophaga; species Paracellulophaga algicola. The sequence continues at coordinate 2,623,731 of NC_014934.1, read as the reverse complement.
TGCTTTACAACAATACCCTTTGTCAACAAATAGGCTAATAAAGGTTTTGGGTTAGCTATACCAGTAACTAAAGTTACTCTCTTGGTTTTTATATCTGCCATGCGCAACTCTTTATCTAAACCATTTAATTGGTCTTTATAATGCAAATAGCTAAACAAAACCTTTTGTTTTTTAATCGGTTTAATTTCACCAATTATTTTTTCTTGTTCTTTTACCGATAAGTGTTCTGGACATTTTGTTACAATAATTATATCTGCCCTGCCCGCCTCTTTTTTGCTGTCACGAAGATTTCCTGTAGGCAAATACCAATCGGTTACATAGCGATTATCGTAAGCCGTTAGCAACATAGAAAATCTAGATGTTACCTTTCTATGTTGAAAAGCATCATCTAATAAGATTAAATCTGGAGCTACTGTACTCTCAAGTTTCGTTATTCCATTTTGCCGGCTAGCATCTACCGCAACGGTTACCCCAGGAAATTTTTGTGCAATTTGATAAGGCTCATCTCCTAAAACCTCTACCGTAGAAACTTCTGAAGCTACTTGGTAGCCATCAGATTTTCTACCATACCCCCTACTTAATACCGCTATAGTATAATCAGTTTGAAATGTCTGTAATAAAAATTCAATCATAGGGGTTTTTCCTGTTCCACCTACACTTAGGTTTCCCACACAAACGGTAGGTGTCTTATATTCCCTAGATTTTAAAAAACCAATGTCAAATAAAAAATTACGAACATACACCACGCAAGCATATATCAATGAAATTGGAAAAGCTAATATTCTTAGTATGCGCATCAAGAACGAAAATATAATATTTTATCTTTGGATAATAGATAAACTTAGAAAATGATTGTAAAACAAGTAATTGCCATTTTAGAAGAGTTAGCCCCATTAGCATATGCAGAAGATTTTGATAATATAGGACTTCTAGTAGGAGACCAACAAAGTGAAGTTTCGGGTATTCTTGTTACGTTAGATACATTAGAAAATGTGGTAGATGAAGCCATAGCTACCAATTGTAATTTAATAGTAAGTTTTCATCCTATTATTTTTAGTGGGCTAAAAAAAATCACAGGAGCTAATTACGTGCAACGTGTTGTGATTAAAGCCATACAAAATAACATTTCTATTTACAGCATGCATACCGCTTTAGATAATTCTGACCAAGGAGTAAATGCTAAAATTTGTGAAGTTTTAGGACTGCAAAATTCTAAAATTCTAATTCCTCAAAAAGGAACTATAAAAAAACTTAGCACTTATGTTCCAAAGAATGATGCGGAACAACTAAAAAAAATACTGTACAAAGCAGGTGCAGGGAATATAGGTAATTATAGTAATTGTAGTTTTACTGTTGATGGTGTTGGGAGCTACAAAGCTAATGAAAAAGCAAAACCAATAAAAGGAGAAATAGGAAAAACACATTTTGAAGAAGAAACTCAAATTTCTATTACTTTTGAAAAAGCAGTTGAACAAAATGTAATCAAAGTACTTTTAGAACATCATCCTTATGAAGAAGTCGCTTATGAACTCACCACTTTAGAAAACACAAATCAAAATATAGGCATAGGAATGTATGGAACATTTGTAAATTCTATGCCTGAGAGCCAATTTTTAGACTTCTTAAAAGAAAAAATGGAGGTAAAATGCATTCGACATTCAAATTTATTAGGCAAGCCAGTAAAAACTGTAGCAGTTCTTGGAGGTAGCGGTTCTTTTGCAATAAGCGCCGCAAAGGCTGTAAACGCTGATGTTTTCATCACTGCTGACTTAAAATATCATCAATTTTATGAGGCTGAAGGCAAAATACTTCTAGCAGATATCGGACACTATGAAACTGAGCAGTTTACAAAAAATTTATTAGTTGACTATCTTACGAAAAAAATTCCTAATTTTGCAGTCCGTTTATCGGAAAGCAAAACAAATCCCATCAAGTATTTTTAAAATATGGCAACAAAAACAGAAACAACAGTAGAGCAAAAATTAAGAGCGTTGTATGATTTGCAATTAATTGATTCTAGAGTTGACGAAATACGCAATATCAGAGGTGAATTACCTTTAGAGGTTGAAGATTTAGAAGATGAAGTATTAGGCCTGAAAACTAGAATGGAAAAGCTTAAGACTGATGTTGAGACAATCAATTATGAGATCACTGCAAAGAAGAACATGATTGACGATGCTAAAACATTGATGAAAAAATATACTGAACAACAAAAAAATGTTCGTAACAGTAGAGAGTTTAACTCTATTTCTAAAGAAATTGAATTTCAAGAATTAGAAATTCAACTAGCTGAAAAGAACATCAAAGAATTTAAAGCGCAAATAGATCAGAAAAAAACAGTTGTTTCAAGTACAAAAGAGCGTTACTCTGAAAGAGAATCTCACTTGAAGCATAAAAAGGGTGAATTGAATGCCATTTTAGCTGAAACTGAAAAAGAAGAGAAAGCACTTTTAATTAAATCTGAAAATTATCAAAATGATATTGAAGATCGTTTAGTTATTGCTTACAAACGTATTCGTGCTAATGTAAAAAATGGTTTAGCGGTTGTACCTATCGAAAGAGGTGCTTCTGGAGGTTCTTTCTTTACTATTCCACCACAAGTACAAGTAGAAATTGCTTCTCGTAAAAAAATTATTACAGATGAGCACAGTGGTCGTATTTTAGTTGATCCTGTTTTAGCTGAAGAAGAGCAAGAAAAAATGCAAGCAATGTTTTCTAAACTATAAACTTAGAAAACCTTAATCATAAAAAAACCATCTGCTTTGCAGATGGTTTTTGTGTTTTATACAATTGCATTAAATAAATTCGTAATTTAAAGCAAAAAAAGAAATGAAGCATATACTTAAATATGTAACGATACTTACTTGCTTTTTCTTTTACTCACCTATTACAATGGCTCAAGATATATCAGATTTTAAATGGAAAAATAGAGTTCTACTGCTTGTAGATACGGAATTAAACAGCGAAAACATTAAGCAACAAATTAAAGTCTTTGAAGGGCTGCATGATGCTTTTCAAGAAAGAGATATCATCTATTTCATTATCACCTCAAAAGGCAGCTACGATAGCGATAAACAGCTACTAAATCTCAAAGGACTTGAAACATACTACCACAAGGATTTTAGCGGATTAATTTTATTAGGCAAAGATGGCGGTATAAAATTAAAAACTCCTTTTATTGTAACTGCAAAAACTATCATCTCATTAATAGACTCCATGCCTATGCGGCAAAGTGAAATGAATTCGCCGCGTTCAATAAAATTACAATAAACTAAGAATTAAATTTTCTACTTCTTGGCTATTCCATTTTTCTTCAATATTCGGTAATTTCATAACTTCTTTCATAATTGCTTCCTGAGCATCACCTTCTGCCAAGGCTTCTGCATAGGGCCTATCAGAAAAAGTTACCCTAGAATATACAGGAACCCATTTATCTGGATATTGAGCTGCAAAATGCTTTTCTATTTTCTTCTGTAGTAAAAACTTTGGATCTGCTGTTTTACTACTCATTTCCATAAAATTACGATAACTCAATTCTGCAATAGCATCTGCATTAGGTTTACGTGCTTTTTCATAGGCTTCAAAAATAGCATGCCAATCATCATTGTGTTCTTTAATCAAAGAATCTAGTACAAAAATATCTTCAAAGCCTGCGTTCATTCCTTGTCCGTAGAATGGCACTATAGCATGTGCAGAATCGCCTATTAAGGCTACTTTGTCCCAATAGGTCCATGGAAAACATTTCATCGTTACCATAGCACTCGTTGGATTCTTAAAAAACTCTTGCATTAAATTATCTAAATCCTGCATTACGTTCGGGAAATAGGTCGTAAAAAAGGTTTTAGCATCGTCATTTGTTTTAATGTTCTCAAAAGAAACCTCGCCTTCAAAAGGCATAAACAAGGTACACGTAAAACTACCATCAAGATTTGGCATAGCAATAAGCATAAACTTACCTCTTGGCCAAATATGAAATGAATGCCTATCTAATTTATGCGTACCATCTTCATTAGCCGCAATAGTCAACTCTTTATACCCTACATCAATAAAGTCTTGAGAATAATCAAACCTACTTCTACGTTGCATTTTATGGCGCACACGAGAGAAAGCACCATCGCAACCAAAAATTAAATCGTATTGATACTCTTGCCACTCCCCTTTTTCTGTTTCTCCGGTAAATAGCTTTCCTTCGGGAAGGTCTACATCCCAAACTTTTTCTTCAAACTTAAAAACAACCCCAGCTTCCTCTGCAAGATCAATCATTTTACGGTTTAGAACACCACGTGAAATAGACCAAATAGCTTCTCCTTCTTTGCCATACTTTTGATAATATTCTGGCTGGCCAACCACATGCATGGCACGTTTATCTAAAGGGATTGCAATTTTTTTAATTTCTTCTTCGATACCTACCTCATGTAGTGCATTCCAACCTCTATTGCTCATCGCTAAGTTTATTGATCTGCCTGAAAATTCAACATTACGAATATCTGGTCTGCGATCAAATACGGTAATATCATGACCATATTTTTTTAAATATATTGCCAATAAAGAACCAACTAAACCTGAGCCTATAATGGCTATTTTTTTTTGAGTTTGTATCATGTATTCCTAATTCTGGAAAAGTGCCTAAACACTAAAGTAACATTAACCAAAAAATCCTCCACTTTTACTCGCGAAGGATTTTTAGGATTATAGGTATAAAACATTATTTATTCTAAAATACCATCAACTATTCCGTAAGCTATAGACTCTTCTGCTCCCATCCAATAGTCACGATCAAAATCTTTCATTACGCGGTCATAATCTTGACCACAGTTGTCTGCCAAAATACGTGCACTAAGTTCTTTAGTTTTGATAATCTCTTTTGCCTGAATTTCAATATTAGAAGCCTGACCTCTAGCTCCACCACTCGGTTGGTGAATCATCACCTGAGCATGTGGCTGAATAAAACGTCTTCCTTTTTTTCCAACAGACAATAAAATAGATCCCATAGATGCCGCCAAACCAGTACAAATAGTTGAAACCGGACTTTTTAGTGATTTTATAGTATCATACATTGCAAAACCAGAAGTTACATAACCACCTGGACTGTTAATATATAATTGGATTTCTTTATCGTTCTGCATATCGAGATACAATAAGCGATCAATTACATGCTTCGCAGAATCGTCATCAACCATTCCCCAAAGGAAGACTTTACGCTCTTCTAACATTTTTTCGTCTATAGCCTCTTGTATTTTTCCTTTTTTTGAACTCATTTTTTTATTTCTTATTGAATATCAAAATTAATCAAAATATCGCTAATTGTTACACTCTAAAACCTAAGGATTTAATATAAGTAGCTCCAAAAGCCATTATCTTTGTTAAAAAACTTAAAAAATGAAAAAATCTATAGGTATTGCAGCAGTTCTTTTACTTCTTTTAGTGAGTTGTAAAACAGATAAAAAAGAAATCCTACCCACACCACCACAACCAGAACTTACCCTTTTAGAGAAAATAGCTCAAGCTAATGGCTATGAAGAATGGAAAAACGTAAATGAATTAAAATTTACTTTTAATGTAGATAAAGATTCTACACATTTTGAACGCACTTGGACTTGGAAACCAAAAATAAATGAAGTAAGCAGTATAACCGCGGATACTACCATCACCTACCTAAGAAAAAATCTTGATAGTACCCTAACAAAAACTGATGCCAGCTTTATAAATGACAAATACTGGCTTCTAGCTCCTTTTCAGTTGGTTTGGGATGCCAAGAGTTTTGAATTTACACATACCGTAGAAAGCGAAGCACCCATCAGCAAAAAGCCAATGCAGAAATTAACCATAGTTTATAAGAACGAAGGTGGTTACACCCCTGGCGATGCTTATGATTTTTATTTTGGAGCTAATTTCATCCTTCAAGAATGGGTCTTTAGAAAAGAAAATCAAGAAGAACCTTCTATGACAACTACATGGGAAGATTATGAAACCATAAATGGCATAAAATTTGCAAAATCACATAAAATGGAAGGACAGAACTTCAATCTTAATTTTACTGGGATACAAATCAATTAAATACCATTTCCATGAGGCTCGTATATATCGCATTATTCGTAAGTTCCCTTAGTTTTAGTCAACATCAAAAAAAGGGAGTCGTCTACGATAAAGAAAATAATGAGCCCCTTGAATTTGTTAGTGTTTATAATAAATTAGACCATACCACTACCAATAAGGATGGCAAATATGGGTTTACCTCAGCTACAGATTATATTTATTTTCACAAAGTGGGTTATGACAACTACACTACTATTATTTCTAATTTAAGAGATACTATTTTTTTAAACAGAAGTGTTTTTCAGTTGAACGAAGTTGTAGTTTCTAATGCCAAAACAATTTATCAAAAAATAAAAGATTCTATAGCTAGTAATTATGTATTGAAACCACATTCTGAAGCTTTCTTTTTAAGAGCTATCTTAAAAAGAAATGGAGCGATTATTAGATTGCAAGACATGCAAGGAAATCTACATCGGAAAACATCCATATATGGAGGTGGTTTAACACTTATGGATACCGATTTTAGTGTTGCTGTTAAAAATATGCGCCAAATAGGTATTACTAAAGATGAAAATAACATCTATTTTGAATTTCCTTCGCTATTTAACATTTTAAGTGAATTTGTTCGTACAAATGCAATGGGACCAGATTTTGAAGTCATTGAAAAACCCTATAAAAATAGCACGAGTACTAAGGTTGAATTTACTTCTTTGAATTCTGATACGAAAAACAAAAGTTATGGCCATTACATCATTAATACTAATGATAATGCTATTTTATCATTTAATAGTGTTGTAAAACCGTTTTACCCTGAAGAGTTATTTAAAACTCCTAAGTACAGCACAATAGTACAGCAAGACATAACTGTATTTTTCAAAGAAGACCCGTCTTTTAAGCGTTACTTCATGACTTTAGCTAAACGTACTGCTACTCTAAACGTGAAAGTAAAGGATGATCCGACGGTTCATAAATTTGAAATGGAAATAGTTCTTTACACCAAAGAAAGTTTTGGGAATGAAGACGTAAAAAGCAACGTGAATGAACAGAAAGATATTTTCAAAATTAAAATGAAGTACAATAAGGACTTTTGGAAAGAACAGAATCAGCTTTTACTAACTGATGAAATGGAGGCTTTTATCAAAAAAATGACACAAGATGATACAAAACGTAAAGTAAAAAGCAATGTTAAAGACTAACATAACTTAGTTTTAGAATACAAAAAACCGCTCTTTCGAGCGGTTTTTTTAATCTGTTTAAAACACAGCTGTGTCCTAGAAAACTTTAACCCCATTTTAAATTAGTTACAAGTTTTGATAAAAGTCCATCTTGTAAAATCTCTTTCATACAAATCTCCCGCATACGTCACGCGGTCTCCAACAGCATATCGCCCAGCACTAGACCAAGCCGAAACACCATCGCATGAATCTACTGCAGGTACATCAGGATCGCCACCATCAACAGCTGGATAAATAGAATTGGTTCCTGAAATATCAAGGTCAGAAACTTTTGCTTGACGTTGAGACAATACATTACCGTTAAGATCTGTAATGGTAGGTTGTCCGTTTTTAGAGAAAGTATAGCTACCATACATCATAGTAGAATTAATATCAAACTGACTTGTAACCAAAGTTGCAGAATTGCTTTTGTAAAACTGATCTATAGCATCATTCTGGATATTTTGCTCATTAATAATGATGTAATTATCTCTATCACTTCTATTCTGCTCGTGAATATAACCTAGCGTATGACCAATCTCATGGATGATCACTACTGCAGTAGCACGTGTTCCTAAACGAATGAATCCATTAGAACCGTTCATACCTAATGTTGCTACACCAGAATTACTATTAGATCCCGAAGAGGAAATGGTCACATAATTAGATTCATTGGTACGTTGTTTAAAACGAACATTTGTCTTACTCGTCCATTCATCAAAAGATTTCTGTAATTCAGATTGTACTGATGCACTTAAACCTTGGATGGTATACACAACGGTACTACCTGTCCATTTTCTAACGCCACCCGCTAAACCTAAATTAGTAAGACCCTCTTCTGGATTTGGGTTTTCATTAAAATCAGTAGACGAATCCGAAAGTTGATTTTCGAACAAGCGCAAATCACTACCCGCTAAACTATAGGTACCATCATCTTCTAATCTTACTTTTACTTCAGTACCTAAAAAATACTTCGTTGTAAAATCTGCTTCTTGATTGATCACTGCTTCTTGATCTTCTCCTGTCGTTGCTGTTTCTTTTTGACAAGAAGTCAAGCATAATGCAAATACCAAACTTGCCATAACTGCTTGGTACATTCTTTTTGTTTGTTTCATTTTTTCACTTTTAGTTTTCATGTTCATTATAAGTTTTGGGGTTAAAACTCAAGACTATGTACGAGCAGAACGAGAAAAACAGCGACGAACAGCTCATATTTTCGATGAACTACACGTTTTAAAAATAAAATCAAGACTAAAAACCGCTCAAACAAAAAAGAAAATATCCTATAAATAATTGATAACAAGGACATTAAAAACACTTGTTCTATGAATATTTTGGATTATTTACAATTAGATAATTTTCACTAAAATTAAATTTATAGCGAAAGTTTTCTTTTGAATTTTGAAACTACCAGTGCCTTGCAGAAAAAAAACATAGTAGTGCTCCTTACTTATACGCCTCTTTTTCTTTTTAAGATAAAAGAGGCTGCTAAAACCATTATAGAACAAACCAGCAAGAGCATAAAGCTTATCCGTAATGAATAGGATTCTGCTAAGAAGCCCAAAACCACAGGGCCTAGCAAAAACCCTGATACTCCTGTTCCTGCAATAAAAGCAATACCTTGAGAAGATGCTACTCCTTTTACCTTACCTCCTATTCTAAAGAGTTCTGGTATTATAGCCGAGAAGCCCAGGCCTATTAGTGCAAAACCAAGAATAGTTACATATAACATTCCAAAAAGCACTAGAGAATACCCAACAATAGCAAGCAATGTTCCTAAAATAACAATTTTAACGGAGCCAATCTTTGCACTTAAACCATCTGCAAAAAACCTGCCTAAAGTCATCATTGCAGAAAAAGCCAAAAAACCTAAACCTATTAATTTTTCTGGAGCTAAATTCACTTCTTGCAAATAAATACCACTCCAATCTATAATAGCACCTTCGCTCCCCATAATCACAAAGGAGATAACACCAAGTATGAATAAGGGTTTAAAATTCTTTATGTTAAAAGACTCTTTTTCAATTGGGGGCGATATGATATGGATGTAATTTTTACGTAAAACAAAACTTATAATTAAAAGCACTACCGCCGTACTACAAATGTGTAAAATTCTATTATCGAGTACCAGTATTAAAAAACTACCAATCCCTGCTATAACGCCACCCAAACTAAAAAAACCATGAGCTGCAGACATAAAATTCTGATGGTCTTCTTTTTCCATTTCTGTAACCAGGGTATTCATCGCTATATCAAGAAAACCATTTGCTGCACCGTAAAAAAAGAGACCTGCTATTAGAGTATAGTAATTTACGGCTAGAAAAGGCAAAACTGATGCTAGGCAAATTAATACCAAACCATACCAAACAGATCTACCAACGCCAATTTTATTAATTAATTTAGAAGCTAATGGAAATATAGTAAAACTACCAAGTGATAAAAAAAAGATAGCAAAACCCAAAGTAGCTTTATCTAAACCAATAGCTTCTTTGATAACTGGAATATAGGTTGCCCATGTACCAAACAAAATATTTAGTGTTGCAAAAGACCATGCTGGAGCAAAGTATCGCGGGTTAGATAAAATTAATCTAAGTGATTTCATTGCATTAAAAGTAGTCTTAATTTAAAGAATAAGAAAGCTTAAATATCTTCTAAAAAATTTAACTCTAAATTCTTTTTTTTACTTAATAGATAACCACTTAGAATACTATTCCCCCCTTTATTTAGATAAAATTCCTTTTTTCAATAACTGACCAAAACGATACATGTCTTCGTAGGAACAGTAAAATGGTGCTGGTGCTAAACGAATAACGTTAGGTTCTCTCCAGTCTGTAATTACGCCATTTTTCATTAAGTAATCAAATAATGATTTTCCTTGACCATGGAGAAGAACGGATAATTGACAACCTCTATCTTTAGGGGTAATTATTTCAAAACTACTATCCACCTCAGCATCAATCTCATGTAATATAAATTCTAAGTACGCTACAATTTTATCTCTTTTTTCAATTAAAGCAGGCATCCCTACTTCTTCAAACATAGTTAATGATGCCAAATAAGGAGCTACAGCTAAAATTGACGCATTACTTATCTGCCATGCATCTGCATTTTCCATAGGCTCAAATTCCGGCTTCATTAAAAAGCGTGTTTCTTTTTTGGTTCCCCACCAACCCTCAAAACGTGGAATATCTGGATTGTTTAAATGTTTTTCATTAATGTAAACTCCAGAAGCGTTTCCGGGACCACTATTCATGTATTTGTAACTACACCATGCTGCAAAATCAGCATTCCATTCATTTAATTTTAACTCAATATTACCCACTCCGTGCGCCAAATCCCAACCCACAAAAGCACCCGTAGCTTTACCTGCTTTGGTAATATTTTCCATGTCAAAAACCTGACCATTATAATAATTTACACCGCCAATTAATACTAGTGCCAGCTCGTCTCCTACTTCATTAATTTTAGCAATAACATCTTCGGTTCGCCAATGATGTTCTCCATCGCGTTTTTTAACCTCAACAATAGCATCCTTAGGATCAAATCCATGAAATTTTACTTGACTAGCTAACATATATTGATCTGAAGGAAAAGCTTTCTCCTCACAAATAATTTTAAACCTTTTTTGTGTTGGTCTATAAAACGAAACCATTAACAAATGTAGATTTACCGTAAGCGTATTCATCACAGAAACTTCTGCTGTCTTTGCCCCTACTACTTTAGCCAATGGCGCCGCCAAGCGTTCGTGGTAGTCCCACCATGGCTTTTCTGCATAAAAATGCCCCTCTACAGCAAGCTGAGCCCAATCTGACATAACCTCATCTACAATAGCTTTAGTTCTTTTTGGTTGTAAACCCAAAGAATTCCCTGTAAAATAAATTACAGGTTTACCATTAATTTCAGGAAAATGAAATTCATCTCTATATTTTTTTAACGGATCTATTTGGTCTAATTTTTGAGCGAACTCCAAAGAATTTTCAAATTTCATAAATAGCTTTTTTTTCAAAATTACGACTTCCAATTGTATTTATTATCCCCTATAAAATTTGTAGCACTTACACTAATCTCATTTCTATGATATGTTTTTTAAACCCTACTTTTTCGTAAGCCTTAATCGCAGGTAGATTATCTTGATACACCGTTAATCTAACTTCTTTAATATTTTTACTATGTGCCCATTCTTTTAACGTATTCATGATTAATGCATTTACCCCTTGTCCTCTATAATCTGGAGCTGTATACATAAAATGTAGGTTAACGTACTCTTCATGCACTAGATAGTTTTTTGCCGTTAATATCGTTGCAAAACCGCTGCCTGCTATTTTTCCTCCAATACAAGCCACAACTACTTTGCTCCTACCATCTTTAATAAATTTTTCAATATCATAATAGCTAATAGGATCTTCCGCCAAGGTTGGATCAAAGGGCCTTTCTGCTTTAACAATCCCTTGTTCAAACGCTAACAGAATAGGTAAATCTTTCGCTACTGCATCACGGATAGTAATCGTATTCATCTTAAAATAGTTTTTTTCAAGATACTATTAATATCTACTTTTGTGAAAATTTTTTTACATGCATTTTCTATCTCCTTTACTTGAAAATTATATTGCTGACAACTCGCAACTAGAACCCGAGGTTTTACAAGAGCTTACGAAAGATACCCATTTAAGAGTAATACAACCCAGAATGATTACGGGTCATTTTCAAGGAAGAGCATTAAGCTTGTTATCTAAAATTATTAATCCTAAAACTATTTTAGAAATTGGCACATACACGGGCTACTCTGCGATTTGTTTGGCTGAAGGATTACAAAAAAATGGCACACTACATACCATTGATGTCAATGAAGAGCTGGTAGACATGCAGCGTAAATATTTTGATAAAAGTGGATTCGGTAATCAGATTAGGCAACACACTGGAGATGCGCTTAAAATTATTCCAGAATTAAACGAAACATTTGATTTAATTTTTATTGATGCCGAAAAAGCGAGCTATGACCATTATTTTGAGGCCGTCCTTAAGAAAACAAAATCTGGAAGTGTCATATTATCTGATAATGTCTTATGGTCTGGAAAAGTGGTAGAACCCCTAAATCCCAAAGATAAAGTGACTAAAATATTACTAGAGTATAACAAAAAATTAAAAGAAGACCCAAGAGTTGAAACCGTATTATTACCTATTCGGGACGGCTTAACCTTGAGTAGGGTGCTATAATTTTTAAATAAATTCCGTAAAATAAATTACCAGATAATATACCTACAATAGCACCAGTTATTAAATCTACAGGATAATGCACTCCCACATAAATACGACTGAATGCTAAGAATATAGGCCAAATATAAAATGCCCAGCTCCATTTAAAGGTGTCTTTTATAAAGAGTACCACAATGGTGGTTAATGCAAAGGAATAAGCAGAATGACCAGAAAAGAAACTAAAGCCATCAGAACCTTTTATAATACGAATTAACGTGTTTATTTCAGCGTCTGCACTTGGGCGTATTCTCCCAACTAATTCTTTTGTTACTCCTGTAAGAAGCAACACAAAAAGCAACATTAAAACAGCCGTAAGTATTTTTTGAATTTTTTCTTTTTTGCTCTTCTTATACATCACTAAAAAGAGGAATAGCACATAAAGAGGAATCCAAGTAGAGATATTTGTAGCAATACTCCAAAACTGGTCGTACTCTTCAATTCCTAGACTGTTTAAATAAATAAAAGTTTCCCTATCCCAGGTTAACAATTTATCGAACATAATTACTTTCTCTTAATGGTGCCCGTAACGTCGTTAATGTTCTCCTTAACTTTATCTATTTGGTTTTTAATGTCTTTTGTGAAGTCGGTATTAATACCTTGCTTATCTGCACTTTTCTGAATTTCTTGTTTAATATCTTCAGTAGCATCTTTTAATTGACGCATCCCTTTTCCTAAACCACGGGCAATATCTGGAATTTTATCAGCTCCAAATACCATCACCACTATAAAAAGTATGAAGAATATCTCCCCACCACTTATAAATAAAAAATGTGTCATTAACATACTACAAATATAATGAGAAGTTTGTCAGTCGCATAAAAAAAAGAATAAAACATAATTCTCCTTTTCAAACATTTAACATATTGCAAACCACCTGTAGGTAAAGTTATAAAATGAATAAAGCCAAGAACAAAAACATAGTGTTTTCATTCTTGGCTTTATTACTACAATAAACCTTTGTTTTGATTAAAGATTAATCTTCTTGATCGTTTTTAAACTTATCAAAATCTGATTGCTCTTCTTTCTTAGGCCATGAGTTATTTGTTGTATCAATATCTGCTGTTTCTGCTTTTGGATCTACAACAACACTAGTCAATTCTTTTTGTAAAGAAAGCATGCGGGTTACTTCCTTGTCATTCTTTCTCCAAATTTCTGGAGGATAGGTAACATTCTCTGTAGTACCGTCTGCATACGTATATTCAACAATTAATGGCATTGGAATACCTCCTGGTTTAGTAAAAGTAACTTCATAGAAGAATTTAGGTTCTTTAACAGCTGCTCTTTCTGCAGGTGTCATAGTATCCATCATAAATTCTTTTAATGGCTTAGAAATTTCTGATGCTACTTTTCCTTTTAAAGACTCATCATAATCTTCTGAACCTTCTTCTGCTAAATATACTAATGGCGGAAGATCTTTTATATCTTGATTTCTAGCCGCTGCATATTCTTTCATTTTAGCTGTTGGCTTATCTGTAACTATATATTTTTTTACACTGCCAACACCTATATCAACAAAGTTAGTTGTGTAGAACCAACCTCTCCAGTACCAATCTAAATCTACTGCAGAAGCATCTTCCATCGTACGGAAAAAATCTTCTGGAGTTGGGTGCTTAAACATCCATCTGTGAGAATATGTTTTAAACGCATGGTCAAACAATTCTCTGCCCATTACCGTTTCTCTTAAAATATTAAGGGCTGTAGCTGGTTTACCGTACGCATTATTTCCTAATTGAAAAACATTTTCAGGATTAGACATAATTGGTGAAATATAATCTTGATCACCACTCATGTAAGGTACAATCTTAGAAGGCTCCCCTCTTCTAGACGGGTATTTATCATTTGGTGCAATTGCTGCAGGATATGCTTCACCAAACTCTTGTTCTGCCATATATTGCATGAACGTATCTAAACCTTCATCCATCCAACCCCACTGACGTTCGTCAGAGTTTACAATCATCGGGAAGAAGTTATGACCTACTTCATGAATAATAACACTAATCATTCCGTACTTCACGCGGTCAGAATAAGTACCATCTTTTTCTGGCCTTCCGTAATTCCAACAAATCATTGGATATTCCATTCCTTGATTTTTAGCATGAACAGAAATTGCTTTAGGATAAGGATAATCAAACGTGTGAGAAGAGTATGATCTTAAGGTATGTGCTACTGCTTTTGTAGAATATTCTTCCCATAAAGGATTACCTTCTTTTGGGTACATTGAAACTGCCATAACAGTTCTGCCACCTAATTGCACTGCTTGCATGTCCCAAATAAACTTTCTTGAAGTTGCAAAACCAAAATCACGCACATTTTTAGCTTTCAGCTTCCAAGTTTTTGTTTTATCAGAAAAACCTTTTTCGGCCGCTTCTGCTTCTGCTTGCGTAACAATAATTACAGGCTTATCATATGACTTTTTAGCCAATTCATAACGCTTCATCATTTCTTTAGAAAAAACGTCTTTTGTATTTTGAAGCTCTCCTGTACCATCTAGAATATGATCTGCAGGAACTGTAATATTCACTTCGTAATCACCAAAAGGAAGTGCAAACTCGCCATTCCCCCAGAACTGATGGTTTTGCCATCCTTCTACATCGCTATAAACCGCCATTCTTGGGAAAAACTGCGCAATAACATAGGCACGGTTTCCATCCTCTGGAAAATACTCATAGCCAGAACGCGCTCTACTTACGGTATGATCTGGAATGTTATAATTCCATTTAATTTTTAAAGAAATTTGATCTTTACTTTTCAAAGGTGTAGGTAAATCTACACGCATCATAGTTTGGTTAATCGTGTATGGCAATGCTTTACCATTAGCATCTTTAACGTACTCAATATTAAAACCACCATCAAAAGATGCTGTCATAAATGTACCTGAGAAATTCTCTACCGTACTTGCAAAAGGCGCCGCTGATTCATTTCTTAAATCCGACTTCGTATTTTTTGTACGAACGTTTTGATCTAACTGCAACCATAAAAACTCTAAATTGTCTGGAGAATTGTTGGTATACGTAATTGTTTCTTCGCCAAAGATCTTTGCATTTTTATCATCTAGTGTAATATCCATCTTATAATCAGCTTGTTGCTGATAGTAATTAGGACCTGGAGCTCCAGATGCAGATCTATATGTATTTGGAGTTGCGAACTCTTCATACATCTGCTTAAATTTGTTCACATTGCCATGAGGCGCTGCTTTCTCTTTAACTTCTGTGTCTTGTGCGCTTAGAATACTCGCAAACACAAACAAAAGTGCTGTAATGTAGTACTTGATTTTGCTCATTTCTTGAATTAATTAATTTAGTCGCTAGAAAATTAAAGCTTTTTAAGAAATTGTTAACGTATTAATCTAAGTTTAACATTCCTTTATTATTTTCTCGCGTAAGTACAAAACTCTTCTTTTTTCCTGAAAGTTTAAAATGAACCACATTCTGTTGCTCTTCAAACATGTCTGTCAAAATTTCATTTGTAACAGAAATAGATTTTATTTCAGGGTAATTCACCTTCGGAATCTCTAAATAAACTACCACCACATCATTATCGTATTTTTTACCGATATAGGTGTATTCTCGCTGCTTTTGATTAATGGTAACGATGAACTTTGACCTAATATACTTTTCAATATATGCATCTACATCTTTCAATTCATTCTCGGTTGCCATTTTTGATCTAATAGCATAACGCTCTTTAAAAGCCTTTTCCAAATCATCTATAAAAATACGCGAGGTAATTTGTATGGCATCTTCTTTCTCTGAATAGGCGATATTAGTTACCGTGACATAGAACTTATGCACGGCAGTAAAAGCAAACAAGGGTACTAATAAAATTAAAAAACTCTTCTTTAGTGATTTCATAAAATTTAGTGCTTATTTTCAATATTAATTAAGCAAAGCTTATGCCAAAGGTAAAACTAATCTGGCTTATTCTGTTTTAGAAACACTTTGCTTTTACGCTCTAAAAACTCCCAAAGTATTAATTGATTTTCTGATTTTAATAAGAAGTTAAAATTCTTATCTACTTCGCAGAAATATATAAACTCATGAAGTTGCAGGTCCGGAATTTTTAGATTTTCAGTAATAATAGCCTCTGGATAGTAGGCCAATAATTGCTCTACTGAATTATTCTTTTCCTCTCTGACAATGCGCTCTTTAAGCATCTTCGTACGACCCGAAATTCTATTTAATATCTTATGTGTATTAATAGCAAAACCTAACGGAAGAACTCTTAGCATAGTTCCCCGATCTGCCTCCAATAATTTACGTTCATTATAGGTCATTTTCACCACATGCGTATTTGGCAAACCTAAGGAAGTAGAAGATACTGCTGCTTGTTTTAAATTGCCTGCATCTTTAGATAAATCTCCTGTTAGATGAAATGGCATGACTACCACTTCTTCTAATTTATTTTCCGCTTCCTCTAAGGGGATTATAATTTTTTTGCTTTCTAAAATTTCTTTAGTAATTACAAGCTCTTTCTTTTTTAATTGCACGGATGAAAATAGCAAAGTATCCTTTAAACTCACTACAATGGAAAAAAACCCATACCCATCTGTAATGGTTGCTTTTTGGGTAGAAACATTTTGCACATGAATCCCTGCTAATTCTGAATTTACCACCTGTACATTCCCCTCTAAAGCCACTTGATGTTCTTGTGCTCCTACTCCTATTGCTAGAAACAACAGCACTACAACAAGATGTTCATTAGCAAATTTCATCACAGCTAAATACGATTAAATTACGGGGCTTCGATATTATTATTTTCCCGGTACACTTTACTTTTCTTCCTAAGAAATTCCCATATTCTAATTTTATCGTGGGTATCCACGACACTCGAAAAAGAATCATCTACTTCACAGAAGTATAAAAAATCATCAATCTTTAACGCAGGAATTTTTAATTCTGTTACATACAAGGTATCCATATAAAAAGCTCTCACCCGTTCTGTTCTAGCGTATTTCTCATCACGCTTCACACGATCTTTAAGCATTTTGGTTCTGCCCGTTATCGCATTAATTATGGGGTTTATAGGTACCAAACCACCACCCGTAGTGGCTTCATTTAGTTTACGTTCGCTTTGGGTTTTCTTTACAACATACGCATTAGGCAAGCCTAAAGTAGCCGCTACGACTACAGGCTCACTT
The DNA here is from genome assembly GCF_000186265.1 of Cellulophaga algicola DSM 14237. Classification (NCBI taxonomy): domain Bacteria; kingdom Pseudomonadati; phylum Bacteroidota; class Flavobacteriia; order Flavobacteriales; family Flavobacteriaceae; genus Paracellulophaga; species Paracellulophaga algicola. Next base: position 2,606,091 of record NC_014934.1, on the reverse strand, counting down.
TTCATATCTGTAGTTAGATTGCCTGTTAAATTATAAGGCATCACCACCACCTCTTTTAATTCGTTCAAAGCAGGGTTTAAGGTAATGTAAATGGTCTTACTCGTAAGAATCTCTGCGGTTACTACAATCTCTTTTCGTTGGTATTGAATAGCAGAAAAAACCAAAGTATCCTGCAAACTTGCCAAGATTCTAAAAAAACCATCAATATCTGTAATGGCCGCTTTCTTTGTAGAAACATTCAGTACATGCGTGGCTGCCACATCGCCATCTGCACTAGAAACTTTCCCTTCTATTTCTTTAGAAAAATGACTTTGCGCTTGGCTAGAAAAGCTAACAGCGAGCAGTAAAAAAACAAAAAAATGTTTTAAAGGTCTAATCAAAAGCAAGGAATAAAATATTAATATTAATTGATTTTAAAAACTATGGCAATTCTAATTCGTAATTTTTTCGGTAAGCAACACTCTTCTGTAGCATAAACTCCCAAATACGTAAGTTATCTTTCTTATCAAGTGCAGTAAAAGAGGAATCTATTTCACAGAGATACATAAAGTCATTAATTCTGTCTACTGGTATTTTCAATTCCTTCACATAGAGAGAATCATGATATGCTTTACGTATAAACTCAGTTCGTGTATATTTTGCTTCTCGTTCTTGAATTAAACGCAGTCTTTTTGTTTCGCCCGTTATGGCATTTAATGCGGATAGTAACGGTCCGCCTGCTCCCGCAGAAAAAGCTTTACGTTCTGCCTGTGACATTTTCTTCACAAAAGCATTGGGTAATCCTAAACTTGCAGCCGTCAAGGGCGGGTCAATTTCCATCCTATTCATATCCCTACCCAATTCGCCACTTAAATTAAAGGGCATTACCACCACTTCATTCAAAGCATTTAGCGCAGGATCTAAGGTTATATATAGCAATTTGCTAGCTAGAATCTCTTTGGTCACTACAATTTCTTTTCGTTGAAACTGTACCGCAGAAAACACTAACGTATCATTTAAACCTGCCGTAATGGTAAAAAAACCATCAATATCTGTAATCGCTGCTTTTTGAGCACTAATATTTAAGACATGCGTAGCAGCAACATCCCCATCTGCACTAGATACCCTACCTTCTAGTTCTTTATAAACCGTTTTTTGTGCCTGCACGTTGGCAGCACATATAAAAAAACACGTTATATAAAGACTAGTTTTTATCATCTAATTGCGCACGAAAATCTTTACTTGCATTCACTAGAAAATCAATCAATTCAAACTCATTGGTTTTTTTTAGGAGCGATTGTTCTGGTAAACGTGTATCGCAATAGTATAAAAACTGAGTAATTTTATCTTGTGGCAATTGTAAATCTGAGACAAAAAATTGATCATCGTAAACTTGACGAAGCACATCACTAACTTTTAATCTAGGTGCCGGTTCTGCTGCTGTGCCATCTTCATTTTTAATTCCTTTTTTAATGGCTTTAAAAATGTTTACAAAATTGATTCCGTTTTGCATACCACGTTCTTGGTCAGACATGGCTATATTTTCTACTCTAGAAGTTTCATCAATACCATATTCGTATTTTTTAAACTCTTCATTTTTTACAATCAAAAAAGCTTCTTGGTTTTCTGGCCCTACCACTACCTCATCTAATTCTGTAACTTTTTCATTAACTTCAACAACAAGTCTGTTATTCGCTAAAATTTCTGGCGTAATAATAACGCGTTTCATTTGATAATTTAATGCCGTAAAAACCAATTCATCGCCAACCTTAACATTAATGGCAAACTCCCCACTGGTATTGGTTATGACTCCTAATTCCGTATTTACATTAATTACATTTTCATTCTGAACATTGCTATTGCGGTACATAACTTTACCGCGTAAGTAGGTACGTTCTTCATCTTGAGCAAAACTTTGCGCAATTGAGAATGTACCTAAAAGTACCAATAGTATAATTTTTTTCATAAGGTTAGTTTTATCTAAGAAACAAGTAGTGTTCATACCTACACTTGTGTATACCTATTATAAGGTACTGTATTATCACAAGTTAAAGTTAAGCATAAAGAAAATGCAAGTTACTCTCAAAAAAAAATAATGCACCATTAAACTTTTGTTAATTTAGCAGCTCAAAAATTACTACAAATTGAAAAAATTACTACTTGCCAGCACCTCTACATTACACGGAGAAGCATATTTAGCCTATCTATTAGAAACACTGGAAGTCTTTTTTAAAGACGTAAAAACCATCACTTTTATTCCTTATGCTAGACCAAGCGGAATTTCTCATGACGCGTATACTGCTCTTGTCGCTAAGGCATTTGCGAAAATAGGCAAAGAGGTTATCGGCTTACACACTTTTGAAGATGCCAGAACAGGAATCCAAAATGCGGAAGCTTTTTTCACAGGTGGCGGCAACACTTTTTTATTGGTAAAACAGCTACATGAACTTGCGGCAATGATCCCTTTAAAAGATAAAGTTACGAAAGGCACTCCCTATTTTGGAACGAGTGCAGGAAGTAATATTGCGGGCATAAATATGCAAACTACCAATGACATGCCCATTGTTTACCCTCCTAGTTTTAATACTCTAGGTTTGGTTAATTTTAATATCAATGCACATTACCTAGATCCAGACCCAAAAAGTAACCATAATGGAGAAACAAGGGAAACCAGAATTAAAGAATTTCATTGTTTTAATACAACGCCAGTAGTAGGCTTACGAGAAGGTAGTTTTATATATATTGAAAATGATATTAGTACGTTAAAAGGGGCATTTGAAGCAAGAATTTTCGAGCAAAATAAAGTCCCGTATGAGGGAATAAACCTACACTTCTAGCCACAATAAGAAAGTAAAAATAGTGTTAATTTACAGAGCTAAACCTTAACTTTCAATCAGTTAAACTAGAGCAATTGCATTTCATCCTAAAAAAGGGGTGAAATCTTTATATAATTGTAATTTTATCAAAAATAACCCCTAATAAGTTCTTACACTTATGCACAAATTTAATTTCAAAGCAGTTGTAATTATAGCATTTCTATTACTTGGAGCAGGATTTCTTAATGCCCAAGTTAAAATAGGAAACAACCCACAAACCATAAATCCAGCATCATTATTAGAATTAGAAAGCATTGACAAAGCTTTTGTAATTAACCGTGTAAATACGGCTCAAATGAATGCCATTCTTCCGTTAGAAGGTGCTATGGTCTATAATACCGAAGAGCAATGTTTGCATTATTATGACGGACTCCAATGGATTAATATTTGTGAAGCTTTTGGGGAGAACCTTAGCTTTACGAGTGAAGCCTTAGAGAACCCTGGTAATTTTGAATCTATTAGCATCACCAAAACTACAGATACCAATTATAATTTTGAAGTAGGTTTATTAAATGCTTCCAACATTCAAGATGGAACTATGGGTACTACAAAATTAGTAGACGGAGCGGTTACCCAAAATAAATTAGCAGACAATGCCGTAAGCAATGCTAAAATTCAGAATGGAGCCATACAACCTGGAAAAATGGCGGCTGGCTTACCCAATACCATCTTACAAACTAACGCAAGTTCTTTCGTTGAGTGGGCACCTTTAAATGTGGATAATGTTAGCGGAAAATTACTTTCCAATGAATTAGTGGCAGGCACAGGTACTGATAACTCTATAATTGTGACCAATGGCGATGGCGCTACCTTAAAAGATACACAGATAAGAGTTGCAGACGCAGGGATAACCAATGTTAAGCTTGGTCCGGATGCTGTAACTACCGATAAAATTTTAAATGAAACGATACTTTCAGAAGATATTTTAGATGGTACTATTGCTGAAGTAGACGTAGCAGATGATGCTATTACGAATGCAAAACTTGCAGATGACGCCGTAAACACTGCAGAAATAGTAGATGATGCTGTAACTACAGAAAAGATAGGAACTACTGCAGGTGATGAAAATAAAATTTTAGGAACTAGTGCTACTGGAGATCCTGAATGGCAAGATGCTGCTACTATAGCCGCCAACTTAGGAGAAGATGTTACTTCTACAAACGGATCTATTACTGGTACTGCTCTTGATGCTGCTTTAGTCGCTATGGATTTAGAGGTCAATGTTGATGGCACGACACTTCAAGTTGATGCTGTAAACGGAGTACAAGTGGCTGATGATGGAATTAACAGTGCAAAAATTTTAAATGAAACGGTACAATCTGAAGATATTTTAGATGGCACTATTGCAGATGCAGATCTTTTAGATAGAACGATTACGCCTTCTAAGTTAGCCGATGGCACAACAGCTGGTGAAATATTAAGATATGATGGAACGGATTGGGTACTTGCAGACCAATCTACTCTAGCAATTACTGAAGTAGATGGTATTATAGGAAATGAAGTTACTGGTGTTACAAACCCTACACTAACACTTAGTGGCGCAGGAAGCAATGTAGACCCTTTAACCTTAGCTGTCTCTGCCGATGGCATTACAGAAAATGAATTAGCGGACAATGCAGTTTCCACAGATAAAATTCTAGACGCTAACGTAACAGATGATAAACTGGATAAAGCAGGAATATCTTTAACAGGTTTTGCTGTTCCAACAGCAGACCTTTCTGTAGGAACTTTTAAACTTACTGATGTTGCTGACCCAACTTTAGATCAAGATGCGGCAACTAAAATATATGTAGATACTCAAATTACAGGTTCTAATGCTTTAGCAGATGCTACTATTTTTATTGGAGACGCAACAGGTACTGCACAAGCAAATACCATTACTGGTGATGCTACATTAACAAACACTGGTTTTCTTGAAATTGAAGATGATGCAATCACGACAGTTAAAATTCTAGACGCGAATGTAACAGATGAAAAACTAAATAAAGCAGGAATATCTTTAACAGGTTTTGCTGTTCCAACGGCTGACCTTTCTATAGGATCTTTTAAACTTACTGATGTAGCTGACCCAACCTTAGACCAAGATGCTGCTACTAAAATTTATGTAGATACTCAAATTACAGGTTCTAATGCTTTAACAGATGCCAATATTTTTATTGGTGATGGCTCAGGTATTGCACAACCAAATACCATTACTGGTGATGCTACATTAACAAACACTGGTTTTCTTGAAATTGAAGATGATGCAATCACGACAGTTAAAATTCTAGACGCGAATGTAACAGATGAAAAACTAAATAAAGCAGGAATATCTTTAACAGGTTTTGCTGTTCCAACGGCTGACCTTTCTGTAGGAACTTTTAAACTTACTGATGTTGCTGACCCAACTTTAGATCAAGATGCGGCAACTAAAATATATGTAGATACTCAAATTACAGGTTCTAATGCTTTAGCAGATGCAACTATTTTTATTGGTGATGGCTCAGGTATTGCACAACCAAATACCATTACTGGTGATGCTACATTAACAAACACTGGTTTTCTTGAAATTGAAGACAACGTGATCACCGCTACTAATTTAAATGCAGATGTTGCTGGAGCTGGTCTAGAGAATGATGCTACGACAAATGCTTTGAATGTTTTAGTTGACAATACAACTATTGAAATTGATGCTACAAATGGATTACAGGTAATCGATAACAGTATTGGAACTAGTAAAATTGAAGACAATTCTATTGTTGATGCTGATGTAAATGCAGGAGCTGCAATAGACGGTTCAAAAATTAACCCAGTATTTACCGATAATGTTTCTACTACAGGAACATTATCCACAACAGGTACAGCAACTATTGGTGCAAATACAATTACCAATGTAGACGGTACAGTTGGCCAGATCTTAACAACAGATGGCGCAGGCGCTGCTACTTGGCAAGATCCTGCGACCAGTATACCTATGGGTACTGCAGGTTCTATCTTTTTCTCTGATGGGGCTAGTGGATTAGTAGAAAATAATACAGAGCTTTTTTGGGACAGTACAAACAATAGATTTGGTATTGGAACTAATGCCCCAACTAATAAATTTCAAGTAACTGGAGCTATTAGATCTCAAGGTTTTTTGAATTCTAATGGATCAACAACTGAACCTTCTTATCGCTTTGGCGATGACACCAATACTGGTATGAGTAGACCCGCTGCAGACGAAATAGGTTTTAGTGTTGGTGGTATAGAAGCTTTAAACATTGATGAAACATCTGGAAACACAAGTGTTATTGTTCGTGAAAAATTAAAACTAGAAGGCACTCTTGAAGACGCAAATTCATCTGTAGGCACTGCAGGACAGGTACTAACCTCTACCGCTACAGGAACAGAGTGGAAAGCTCCTGCTGTTGTTGCTATGGGAATGGTGAACCAAGCTGCTAATGGCTCAACAACTCCTCCTTTAGCTAGCTCACCTACGAAGGAGAATGGCGCGGTAACTTCTAAAATAAGTACTGGCTATTATAGAGTAACTTTTATTACTGGAAACACAAGAGCAGATCGTCTTTATACCATTCAATTAACATTATTAGGTTCCACAGGCACAGCTTCTACAATTAGAGTATACGCTGCAAGTTTAGCAACTGCACCTACAACAACACAATTTGAAGTAGAAACATTGAACAGTGCTGGAGCAAGAGTAGATTCATCATGGTACTATACCGTAACAGACTTTTAATATGAAGTACCTACACTACATCCTATTTATATTATTTGGTCTGGCAAGTAATGCACAAACGGCATTGAACCATACCGGTGGCATGCAATTGCATGACGGTGCCGAAGTCGGTTTTCATACCAACTTTATCAATAATGCGCCCTTTGATCAAAACTTAGGTTTGGTAGGTTTTTACGGTTCCCGTTTTTTAAACATTCAAGGAACAGTCTCTCCTATCTTTTATGATTTTGAAATATTTGCAAGCAGTGGCGTTACCTTAAATATTGCAGCAAACGCCACCAATAACGTAAATTTTGTTGCTGGTGATATCATGACTCAAAAATCATTAGAAGACATCTATTTTGGACTTTTAGACAATGCCATGCACAATGGCGAAAGTAATATGTCTAAAGTAAATGGGTATGCTTTAATGACCAATCAGCAAACGTATCAGTTTCCTATTGGAGACGAGTTTCAATTGCGTCCTTTAATTTTAAATAGCAATAGCGTAAACTTAACGGCTAAATGTGCTTATTTCTTTGAAAACCCAAATGCTCCTTTATCGTTCACTCAAACTTTTGATACCGAAGATAAAGACCGACAATTAAGTTTAATCAATACCCACGAATTTTGGCGCTTGGAAGGTAGTGTACTTTCTACCGTAACTATTTCTTGGAATAACAGAAGTGCTATTGATGCCTTGACAGAAGTTACAGAGAATTTATTGGTAGTGGGCTGGAGTAAAGCAGAACAGAAATGGCATATTTTAGGAAATAGTGCCGTAAGTGGCGATGCTGAAAATGGGATTATTACTTCTGAAGAATTTCTCCCGGACGACTATGAGATTATTACCATCGGTAGTTTACTGGTACCACAAGACCGTTTGACCATTGATAATTTTTATTTATCCCCTAACGGTGATGGTATTAATGATGTATTAGTCATTGAAGAGTTAGCATTATCTAGTCAGAATGAATTAAAATTGTACGATCGTAATGGGCTCTTAGTCTTTAGACAAGAAAATTACACGAATGAATTTGCCGGAATTTCTAATATAGATAATAATGTTATTCAGAGAGACGCCGGTTTACCTTCAGGCATCTACTTTTATATTGTAAATATGTATGATTTAGGATATGAGTTTCAAGGCTTTTTATACTTAGCACAACCCACTTATTAGGATTTTGGAAGGAATAAACCGTTAATTGCGAAAATTTAACATATAAATTCTTACTGATTTTAAAGAACACTTAAGGCTTCGGAATGCACTCCAACAAAGAGAATACTATATTTATATAAGTTTATTCTTACAACATAAGTAATCTTTATTCTCACGCCTATACCGTGTATTTTCTAAGTTTCACAACAATTTGTTTGACTTAATGCGCTGTGGTTTCTAACTTTACGGAAACACACACCATTATTGTTATGAAAATCACATTCCCCCTAGCTGTATTGCTACTCACCATTGGCATGTCTTACGGCCAAGTAAAAGTAGGAGATAATATTAATAGTATAGACTCCAATTCTATCCTTGAATTAGAAAGCAATTCTAAAGTATTAGTAGTCACTCGTATCACAAACGCGCAGATGAATGCTATAACCCCTATCAACGGAGCGTTGGCTTACAACACCGATGAAGATTGCCTGTATCAATACAGAAATAACACATGGACTAGCTTATGTGTTGATGTAACTGGCGGTCAAACCATCACCACTATTACCGATAATAACAATGGTACATTCACCTATACCAATGAAGCTGGTATTGATGTGGTCGTAGAAAAGGCGAACTTAACAGATAATAGTGATGGCACCTACACCTTTAGTAATAGCACTACCACACTTTTAATAGATACTGCTGCAGACAGCAACAGTTACAACAATAGTATTTCAGGAATCACCGCAACCAATGTACAGGATGCTATAGATTTTATTAAAGCGGATACGGATACCGCTTTTACTGCATTACAAAATGATATTAACGCAAACACCACAAACTTTACTACCTTATTAGATGATAAAGAAGACACGGCTAACAAATCTACAGACGGCACCCTAGCCGATAATTCTGATGTAGACTTCCCAACGGAACAAGCCGTAAAGACCTATGTAGATGCGCAAGTAGGTAGTGTAAGTCAAGATGATGATATTACTGCTGCTACTTTAGATGCTGCAACAAATATCTTAACCATTGAAGAAGGTACAGCAACTTCAATAGATGTCAACCTATCAAGTTTAGAAGAATCAGCAGACATCACTGCAAATACAACACTCATAACTAACGAAGTTACTAGAGCAACGAATGCAGAAACAGCTAATGCAACAGCGATTAGCGATGAAGAAGCAAGAGCAATCTTGGCAGAAACAGCAAACGCAGATGACATTACAGATTTACAAACTGACAAAGAAAACACGGCTAACAAATCTACAGATATAACCTTATCTGATCCTACCAATGTTGAATTCCCAACAGAACTAGCAGTAAAAACATACGTAGACACTCAAGTAGCGGCAGTTAATACATTAGCAGATGGCGCTATTTACCTAGGCGATGGGACCAACACAGCACAAGAGGTAATTATAAGTGGTGATGCTACTATTGCCAATACAGGAATCCTTACTATTTCTGATGACGTAGTAAACGCAGCTAATTTAAATCCTGATGTTGCAGGAACTGGTCTTTCTCAAAATGCGACAACCGGAGCTCTTGAAGTAGATGCTTTAGAAGTAACTGATGTTATTGCAGGAAATAGAATTGCAACGATTACAGAAACAAATGGTACCTCTGTAGAAATCGATGAAAGCATAACGTCACTCTCTGTTCAGGCAGGAGCCGAATCTACCTTACGTTTTACCAATGAAGCTGGTGGTTTTAATGACATCCCTAATATTGTTCGTAGCGTTAATGGGGTAAGCCCTGCTTCTAACGGTAATGTAGCCGTAATTCTTTCAAGTACTTCTACAGGTATAGAATTAGACAGACCTGCAACCGCAGTAGATTCTGATATCTATATTGTATCGGGAGAAGTGGCACCAAATGCAGACCGGAATGGCGTCGCATTTATTTATGATGATGTAAATGGCTGGCAAGAGGTTACTACTGATTTATCTACCAGTGATGCCCGTTATGTAAATGCTAATGGAGATGCTATGGTAGGGCCCTTAGCAATGGGTAACTACAACATTACCAATCTAAGCGATCCAGCAAATGCGCAAGATGCAGCAACAAAAAATTATGTAGATACAGAACTATTAGCTATTGAACAAGATGATGATATCACTGCCGCTACTTTAGATGCTGCTACAAACATCTTAACTATTGAAGAAGGTACAGCAACGTCAATAGATGTCAACCTTTCAAGTTTAGAAGAATCAGCAGACATCACTGCAAACACGACACTCATAACTAACGAAGTTACTAGAGCAACGAATGCAGAAACTGCAAACGCAACAGCCATTAGCGATGAAGAAGCAAGAGCAATCTTAGCAGAAACGGCTAATGCAGATGATATTACAGATTTACAAAACGATAAAGAGGATACCGCCAACAAATCTACAGACATCACTTTAGCTGATGCTACCAACGTATTGTTCCCTACAGAATTGGCCGTAAAAACTTATGTAGACAATCAAGTAGGTAGCGTCAATCAAGATGATGATATTACTGCCGCTACTTTAGATGCCGCAACAAACATCTTAACTATTGAAGAAGGTACAGCAACGTCTATAGATGTCAACCTATCAAGTTTAGAAGAATCAGCAGACATTACCGCAAACACGACACTCATAACTAATGAAGTTACTAGAGCAACGAATGCAGAAACTGCAAACGCAACAGCCATTAGCGATGAAGAAGCGAGAGCAATCTTAGCAGAAACAGCTAATGCAGATGATATTACAGATTTACAAAACGATAAAGAGGACACGGCTAACAAATCTACTGACATCACTCTAGCTGATGCTACCAACGTATTGTTCCCAACAGAACTGGCTGTAAAGACGTATGTAGACAACCAAATAGGAAGCGTCAATCAAGATGATGACATCACCGCCGCTACTTTAGATGCTGGAACAAACATCTTAACTATTGAAGAAGGTACAGCAACGTCTATAGATGTCAACCTTTCAAGTTTAGAAGAATCAGCAGACATCACTGCAAACACGACACTCATAACTAACGAAGTTACCAGAGCAACGAATGCCGAAACTGCAAACGCAACAGCGATTAGCGATGAAGAAGCAAGAGCAATCTTAGCAGAAACAGCTAATGCAGATGATATTACAGATTTACAAAACGATAAAGAGGATACGGCTAATAAATCTACTGACATCACCTTAGCTGATGCTACTAACGTATTGTTCCCAACAGAACTAGCTGTAAAGACGTATGTAGACAATCAAATAGGAAGCGTAAATCAAGATGATGATATTACTGCCGCTACTTTAGATGCTGCAACAAACATCTTAACTATTGAAGAAGGTACAGCAACGTCTATAGATGTCAACCTTTCAAGTTTAGAAGAATCGGCAGACATTACCGCAAACACGACACTCATAACTAACGAAGTTACTAGAGCAACAAATGCAGAAACTGCAAATGCAACAGCGATTAGCGATGAAGAGACTAGAGCGACTGCTGCAGAAACTGCAAACGCAGACGACATTACAGATTTACAAAACGATAAAGAGAACACGGCCAACAAATCTACAGACATCACTTTAGCTGATGCGACCAACGTATTGTTCCCAACAGAACTAGCTGTAAAGACGTATGTTGATAATCAAATAGGAAGCGTCAATCAAGATGATGATATTACTGCGGCAACACTAAATACAACTTCAAACCTATTAACTATAAATGAAGGAACAACAAGTGTTGATGTAGATCTTTCAAGTTTAGAAGAATCAGCAGACATCACTGCAAACACGACACTCATAACTAACGAAGTTACTAGAGCAACGAATGCAGAAACAGCAAACGCAACAGCGATTAATGATGAAGAAGCAAGAGCAATCTTAGCAGAAACGGCTAATGCAGATGATATTACAGATTTACAAAACGATAAAGAGGACACAGCTAATAAATCTACAGACATAACTTTAGCTGATGCTACCAACGTATTGTTCCCAACAGAACTAGCTGTAAAGACGTATGTTGATAATCAAATAGGAAGCGTCAATCAAGATGATGATATAACCGCCGCTACTTTAGATGCTGCAACAAACATCTTAACTATTGAAGAAGGCACAGCAACTTCAATAGATGTCAACCTATCAAGTTTAGAAGAATCGGCAGACATTACCGCAAACACGACACTCATAACTAACGAAGTTACTAGAGCAACAAATGCAGAAACAGCTAATGCAACAGCCATTAGCGATGAAGAAGCAAGAGCAATCTTAGCAGAAACAGCTAATGCAGATGATATTACAGATTTACAAAACGACAAGGAAGACACGGCTAACAAATCTACTGACATCACCTTAGCTGATGCTACTAACGTATTGTTCCCAACAGAATTGGCCGTAAAAACTTATGTAGACAATCAAATAGGAAGCGTCAATCAAGATGATGATATCACCGCTGCCACTTTAGATGCTGCAACAAATATCTTAACTATTGAAGAAGGTACAGCAACTTCTATAGATGTCAACCTTTCAAGTTTAGAAGAATCGGCAGACATTACCGCAAACACAACACTCATAACTAACGAAGTTACTAGAGCAACGAATGCAGAAACTGCAAATGCAACAGCCATTAGCGATGAAGAAGCAAGAGCGATCTTAGCAGAAACGGCTAATGCAGATGATATTACAGATTTACAAAACGATAAAGAGGACACGGCTAACAAATCTACCGACATCACTTTAGCTGATGCTACTAACGTATTGTTCCCAACAGAACTGGCCGTAAAAACCTATGTAGACGATCAATTCAATTTAATTAGACAAGATGATGATATTACCTCTGCTGTACTGAATAGTTCCAGTCAATTAACCATCTTTGAAGGAACTTCTGCCGTTACTGTTAATTTAGCCGCTTTAGAAGAATCCGCAGCTATTACAGCAAATACTACTGCAATTACTAACGAAGAAACACGAGCTACTGCAGCAGAAACTACAAATGAAGATGCCATAACCGCAGAAGAAACAAGAGCTACCGCAGCGGAAACTGCAAATACAACTGCTATTACAGACTTACAAAATGACAAAGAAAATACAGTAAACAAATCAACCGATATTACCTTGGCTGATGCTACTAATGTATTATTCCCAACAGAACTTGCCGTAAAAACGTATGTAGACAATCAAATTACTACAGCAAATACGTTAAACAATGGCAACATTTTTATGGGCGATGGGTCAAACACAGCCCAAGCCGTACTTGTAAGTGGTGATGCTACCCTTAGTAACACAGGTATTTTAACGATTGAAGACGATGCAATTACCGCAGCAAAAATAAATGCAGATGTAGCAGGAACGGGATTATCCCAAAACGCAACTACTGGAGCTTTAGAAGTTGATGCTTTAACTGTGACCAATGTAATTGCAGGAAATAGAATTGCTACAATTACAGAGACCAATGGTACTAGTGTTGAAATTGATGAAACCGTAACTTCATTAAGTGTTGCTCCTGGAGACGATAGTATTCTACGTTTTACCAACGAAACTGGAGGATTTAATGATATCGCCAGTATAGTAAGAACCGTGAATGGCGTTGCACCTGCATCTAACGGAAATGTAGCCGTTATTTTATCAAGCACGAGTACAGGCTTAGAAGCAGACATCCCTGTTACAGCCGTAGATTCTGACATCTACATTGTTTCAGGTGAAGTAGCTCCTAATGCAGACCGGAATGGTGTCGCTTTTATTTTTGATGATATGACAGGCTGGCAAGAAGTTTCTACCGATTTATCTACCAACGATGCACGTTATGTAAATGCCAACGGCGATGCTATGGTAGGCCCCTTAGCGATGGGTAATTTTAATATCACCAATTTAAATGATCCTACAAATGCTCAAGATGCTGCAACCAAGAATTATGTAGATGGTTTATCTAGTGGTTCTATTACGTCTACAGATATAGATATAACTGGTGGTACAAATGCTACCTTTACCAATGTAAGCCTAGCTATTGCAGACAATGCGATTACTACAGCAAAAATTGCAAATGGGGAAGTAACCACAGATGATTTAGCAACAAATGCTGTTACTACGATTAAAATTAGTGATGCCAATGTTACCACAACAAAAATTGCCCCGGGGAGCAATAACCAATCCCTTATTACCGATAATACAGGTTCCGTTTCTTGGGTAGATACGGATGAATTAAACCATACAGGAACCGCAGGATCTATATTCTTCGCTGGAGCATCTGGCGCACCAACAGAAGACAATGGCCAACTTTTTTGGGATACCACCAACAATAGGTTAGGGATTGGAACAAGTTCTCCCACACATAAATTACAGGTAAGCGGACAAGTAAGAGCTACTTCATTTGCCAATGCTAACGGAACTGCTAATTCCCCATCATACCGCTTTAATGATGACGGTAATACAGGAATGTATAGAGTAGCTGCAGATCAGTTAGGCTTTTCTACCGGAGGAACAGAAGCTATTAAAATTGATGCTTCTCAAAATGTAGGTATCGGAATAGCAACTCCAGACGAAAGTTTACATATTGGGAATAACATGCGTTTAAATGGGTCTTTTGAAGATAAAGATGGCGATGCAGGAACTGCAGGTCAAGTATTAAGTACTACAACAACAGGAACAGATTGGATAGACCCTGCTCCTGCTGCAACAGTAAGTACCGATGCCAATAACAGTGTGTCTTTAGGGACAGATTCTGGCCTATTTTATGAAAGTCCTATTAAAGCTTTTGGTAAAATAGCAGCTAATGGTGCTATTTTAAAAGCAACCGCAGGGATTACCATAACAAAACTTACCGGAGTAGGACATTACCAAGTAAATCTTCCTGCCGGAACAACTTCAGACTCTAATTACATCATACAAATATCGCAACCAGGACGCGGAGGAGTCGGCAATGATGATCCAGGAATTGCCTACACCAATCAAACTACAACTACTTTTGAAGTTATTATGGGTGATAATGATAATGGTGGAACAGATAGAGCAAGATTTGATTCTGAGTTTATGTTTACCATTTTAGACCTCTAATAACAACACCATGAATAGTACACAAAACATAGTCGTTTTTTTAGGTGGATTGTTATTATGCATAACACCTAGTAGCGCTCAAGAACAAGCACAAAATTTTGGTGCCTTAAAAATACATGAAGGGGGTCGTTTAGGATTTCACGACAACCTAATTAACAACGGGTCTTTTGATGAAAATACGGGTCTGGTCGGTTTTTACAACACAGATGATCTTACAATTTCTGGAGCTTTTAGACCTATTTTTCAAGATGCCGAAATTATAGTTACGAATCACTTAAACCTAGAGGTAGGTGTCGGTATCACCAACAATAGCAATTTTATTATTGGTAACGTTGTGACGCCCAGAAATCAATTAGCCATTACCTTAGATTATATTAATGATGCTTTTTACACTGGGGAAACCAATAGGACTAAAGTAGATGGTTATGCAGCATTAACAAATAAGCAAAGTTTTCTATTTCCCACAGGAATTATAGACAAATTACGCCCCATAGAATTAAGATCTAGTAGCGTAAATGCGTTAGCAAAAGCTGCCTATTTCTATGAGGACCCAAATGTACCGTCTACCTTCCCTACAAATTTTAGTACCGACCAAAAAAGTGATATTTTATTACGTATTAGCACCTATGAATATTGGGACTTAGATGGAGATATACTTTCAACCGTTATACTAACCTGGGATGCAGATAGTAACATTGCCAATATCGTAGACCGCATTGAAGACTTGCGTGTTGTTGGCTGGGACAAAACGGAGGGTATTTGGGTAGATTTAGGGAATACTAACTTTTCAGGAGATTTTACCTCAGGGAGCATTACCTCTACTACATTTTTACCGAACGCTTATGAAATTATCACGTTTGGAGAAAGTTTAAGTACAGCAAGCATCACCTTAGACAACTATATTCTTACGCCTAATAATGATGGTATAAATGACTACTTGGTGATTGATGCCGTTGCTCTTTCACCAAATAACAAAATAGAAATTTATAACCGATGGGGGCGTATTGTATATACCGTAGAAAATTACAAAAACTTATTTGACGGTACTGCTAATAACAAATTTACAATCAGTAAAGACAAAGGACTCCCTGATGGTATTTACTTCTATGTTGTAAAATTATTTGATATTGAAGTGACCCACCAAGGATATCTTTACTTAAATAATTAATTCTAGCGTATTGAAATAAGAACATGTATCTTTAATTTAGCATTCCTAAAAGACAATAATGGACAAAAATACCGTTACTACTTTAGTATCTAAATTGATATCAGCAGAAGAAACCTATCCGGTACGCCATCCTGTTTTAAGAAAAGGGAGGCCTATTACGACGTGTAGGTTTGCTGGTGATGAGTTGCCAGATACCTTTCATGTAGGCGGATTTTTAAAAGATAAGCTGGTAGCTGTTGCATCATTTTACAATGCAAACCACGCAGATCACAATTTTATTAAGGCAGCTCAACTAAGAGGAATGGCGGTTTTAGACGAATACCACGGTCATGGTTTTGGCAAGCAGTTAGTCCTATCTGGAGAAGAATTAGTAAAGAAAAAAGAAAAAATTACCCTTTGGATGAATGCGAGGGTTTCGGCCGTTGGATTTTACACTAACTTAGGATATCATAAAGTTGGTCCGATATTTGAAATACCCTTAGTAGGGGAACATTACGTCATGTTTAAAAAAATATAGAAATGCAGAGAAGATCATTTATAAAAAAAACAACAGTATCAGGAATCGCTTTAGCATTAGTACCTTCCATAACGCTTGCTCAAGATAAAGATGTAGAATATTCTATTTTAGAATTGATGGGAAAAACCAGAATTGAGTTGTTTGGAAAAGGGATAAACTTAAGAAAAGAAGCACACGATGCATTTATAGAAATGAAAAGAGCTGCATATACTGGCGGTATCGATTTAAAAATTGTTTCTAGCTACCGTAGTTTTGATCGCCAGCAAGTAATTTTCGAAAATAAGTTTATAAAATATACGGATGCAGGGATGGCGCCGCTTGCCGCAATCTCAAAAATCATAGAATATTCAACAATTCCAGGAACAAGCAGACACCATTGGGGTACAGACATTGATGTAATTGATGGCTACCAAAAAGTAAGTGGAGATGTACTTGTCCCTTCAAAGTATGGTGAAGGTCAACCTTTTGCAGATTTCAAAAAGTGGATGGATGAAAACGCTGAGAAATTTGGTTTTTATTTAGTTTATACTGATGATAAAAAAAGAAGAGGTTTTAAATATGAGCCATGGCACTACAGCTATGCTCCTATTTCTATACCCATGTTAGAAACCTTACGCGGTAAAAACCTATTACAGATTTATAAAGATGAAGATTTTATTGGAAGCGAGCATTTTACTTCTGGATTCTTAAGAACCTACATCACTGATAATATTTTAGATATTAACCCTAAACTTCTTTAATTTTTTTCTTGTAACAAATACTCCTAAAACACTAACCATGAAAAGAGGTAATTGGAAAATTAGAATATGTATAGGCCTAGCTATTATCGCTTTTGCATTTATTAAAAAATACAGCATTACAGCAGAAAATCT
This sequence comes from Cellulophaga algicola DSM 14237, assembly GCF_000186265.1. NCBI lineage: Bacteria > Pseudomonadati > Bacteroidota > Flavobacteriia > Flavobacteriales > Flavobacteriaceae > Paracellulophaga > Paracellulophaga algicola. The sequence goes on along the minus strand of NC_014934.1, from coordinate 2,588,801 downwards.
GTATACAGATCGCGAGTAGCATAGTACCATAACAGTTGATTAAGAAATTACCATTGGTGCGCAGATGACCAAAGTATTAAAGCCTTTACATTACTAGGCGGACACTGTTTTATTACCTATACACTATTTTCACAATTAAATGAACCACTATGGACTTAAAGTCCATAGTTTCTGGCTGGTGACTTAAAGTCACCCAAAAGTCATCGTTCCAATATGAAATTTGTGTTTTCTCCATCATCTGGCTTTCTATGATGCTCCAAATACTCATTAACCATTTGATCAGTTATATTACCTGTACTCCAACAACCATAACCTATTCCCCAAAAGTGACGACCCCAATATTTTGACTTTAATGCAGGAAATTCTTGTTGAAGCTTTCGAGAACTTCTACCCTTTAACTTCTTCATCAAATAGCTTAGACTCATTGATGGTCGATATTCAATATGCATGTGAACGTGGTCTTTTGAAACAACTCCCTTCAATATCTGAACATCTTCAGAATCACATATTTGTAATAAGATTGTTCGACAACGAATCTGAATATCGCCTTCCAAAACAGAATAACGATATTTTGTACTCCAAACTAAGTGAGCAGTCAACCTCGAAACGCTATGTCCATTAGTCCTTTGTTCAGCCATAAATCAAAGGTAGGTCTTTTTAGAAGCTAAAGCGAAATGCACTAAAGTGCATAGTTTTAACTATTTTTGAGACCAATAAAGTACTGCTCACAGGCGTAATGGATCATGAAATTGACCACACAATTAGAAGATATTCTGCAGAACGTATAGCAGATTCACCTACTTAACAAACAACAACCGTTGGTGCAGGAGACTTGGAAAGGATCGTTAATAGTATGGATCAAAATATAGTACCCAAAACGAGCGCAATAACGAATTAGAAAGTGATGATCTTGGTGCTCTTTTTATGATTAAATCAGGATATAATCCCTATGGAATGATAAAAGTATTGGAAATTCTAAAAGCTGCGGATGGTTCTAATCGTTTACCTGAATTTTCAGAATACACATCTAGATCTTGTAAACAGAATTGAGAAGATAAAAGCCACTATTGAAAAACACCTAAAAGAAGAATAGTGCATTTCAACTAATATATTATTATAACATCGATTTTGTACAATAAATTATTAGCTTTGTACAACCCCGAATTTTTACACAGCACTTAATCCTTATAGCTTTGATTTATAAACATTTAAATGAAACTAGATGGGTACACTCACACATTTCAGAAATGTTTACTTAGAAGCTTTTGAAAATTGTAGACCTGCATTTATTGTAGTACTACTTAAAATCTATTCATTATTCTCTGTACTAATGATTTCTATGGCAATTTATGCATTTGCATTTAGAGCTATAAACGGATTTAGATTTTAACAAAGCAGCTCTTTTACTTGAACACTAGAAGAAGTAAACTTAAAAAAAGCCATCTAAAATTTAGATGGCTTTTTAATTTCTAGACATTTAGTCTAAAATTATTTTTTCTTCCAATGTGCTTCAATTACGGCTAATGCATCAACTGCACCAGATAGTTCAGCATGTCTTTTAATCCCTCTTCCTTTATCACATTTAGCTTTAATATCTGCTCCATTCTCAATAAGTAGTTCTAATATATCAGCACGATTATAACGAGCCGCAAAAATAGCGGGTGTCATCCCTAATGATTTTTCGTTTACATCTTCCCCTAAAGAGATCATGCTTTTTACGGTTTGAATATCTCCCTTTAAAATAGCATTACAAAAGGAACTTAATCCTGTGATTTTTTTAATGTTGATAGTTGTCTCGGGAGAAGAATTAAAACTAGTTTCTGCTTTTACACTTGTACTAATTAATGTAAGACCTAGAACTGCAATTACGAATGATTTTTTCATGATGTTGATTTTTTGATGTTGATGAATATATATTTTGATTATACTGTAGAGACGACGTTGAGGAGAAATTGTTTCACCTTAAAAGCCTAAATAACATTTTTTTAACATTTAGTCATTTTTAAACCTCCTCCTTTTAGACAATTTTAACATTGTAAAAAGAAGCTTTATTTTCTAGCATATACTGGCTTTTCATCTTATTTTTGAGGTAACAAATAATTAGTCCGATGAATAAAAAAGTAATATTGATGATTTTGGATGGTTGGGGTAAATCTCCTAACCCAAAAGTCTCAGCTGTAGATAATGCAAACACTCCTTTTATAGACCGAATTCAGAAAGAATATTCCAATGCGAATTTACTAACTGACGGTATGAATGTTGGTCTTCCTGAAGGACAAATGGGCAATAGTGAAGTTGGTCATATGAATTTAGGCGCAGGTAGAATTGTATACCAAGATTTAGCCAAAATAAATAAAGCAGTAAAAGAAGATACGCTAAAAGATGAAAAAGTATTAAAAGAAGCTTTTTTATACGCAAAAGAACATAACAAACCTGTTCACTTTGTGGGCTTATTAAGTGATGGTGGTGTTCATAGCCATACCTCCCATTTAAAAGGATTGATAAAAGCTAGTGAATCTTATAATCTTGATAAGGTTTTTATTCATGGTTTTACAGATGGTAGAGATGTAGACCCGAAAAGTGGAAAAGGGTATATTACCGATATTAACAATTTTTGTGCAGATAAAAAAGCAAAAATAGCAACTGTCATTGGTCGTTATTATGCAATGGATAGAGATAAGCGTTGGGAACGTATTAAACTAGCCTACGATCTTTTAGTAAATAATTTAGGAACTAAAACCAATGATATAGCGGCAGAATTACAAAAAAACTATGACGCTGATATTACGGATGAGTTTATTAAACCAATCGTAGCAACTAACCCAGACAACACCCCTATCGCAAAAATTGAAAATGGCGATGTTTTAATTTTCTTCAACTTTAGAACGGACCGTGGTCGTGAACTTACAGAAGTATTAAGTCAAGTAGATATGCATGAAGAAAACATGCATAAACTAGATTTATATTATGTAACAATGACGAATTACAATGATGCTTATAAAAACATCCATGTAGTTTATGATAAAGATAATATTGATAAAACTTTAGGACAGGTTTTATCTGAAGCTGGTAAAAAGCAAATTAGAATTGCCGAAACAGAAAAGTATCCTCATGTAACTTTTTTCTTTAATGGAGGTCGTGAAGCACCTTTTGATGGCGAAGAAAGATTACTTTGCCCCTCTCCTAAGGTAGCCACTTATGATCTTCAGCCAGAAATGAGTGCTTATGAGATTAGAGATGCTATTATTCCTGAATTGGAAAAGGGAGATGCTGATTTTATTTGTTTAAATTTTGCCAATCCTGATATGGTAGGTCATACTGGAGTTATGGCAGCAGCTATTAAGGCTTGCGAAGTTGTAGATAGTTGCGCAGAGGCAGTAGTTACTGCCGGTTTAAAAAATGGGTATTCTAGTATCGTTATTGCAGATCATGGAAATTGTGAAACAATGATTAATCCTGATGGCAGTCCAAATACAGCACACACCACTAATCCTGTACCATTAATTTTAGTAGATGAAGATCACCTTAAAATCAATGATGGTGTTTTAGGAGATATTGCTCCTACAATTTTAAAACTTATGGGCGTTGCACAACCTGCATTAATGACCCAGAAACCATTGGTATAAAATGTACCAAAAAACGTATATTTGCACTCTATGATTATAGTAAAAACTACAGAAGAAATAGAATTAATGCGCGAAAGCGCATTAATCGTTTCAAAGACTTTAGGAATGCTTGCTAGCGAAGTAAAACCAGGCGTTACTACCTTACAATTAGATGCTTTGGCAGAAGCTTTTATTCGTGACCACGGAGCTGTTCCTGGCTTTTTAGGCTTGTATGATTTCCCAAACTCACTTTGCATGAGTCCTAATGCTCAAATAGTACACGGAATTCCTAACAATACCCCACTAGTAGAAGGAGACATTATATCCATTGACTGTGGAGCTTTTAAAAATGATTTTCACGGAGACCATGCGTACACCTTTGAAGTAGGTGAAGTAGCTCCAGAAACCAAAAAATTATTAGACGTTACCAAAGCATCACTGTATGTTGGCATCCGAGAATTTAAATCTGGCAATCGTGTTGGCGATGTTGGCTATGCGATTCAAAAATTTACGGAAGATCACGGCTATGGTGTGGTACGTGAATTGGTAGGGCACGGCTTAGGTCGTAAAATGCATGAAGATCCTGAAATGCCCAATTACGGCAAAAGAGGACGAGGAAAGAAATTTATTGAAGGCATGGTGGTTGCTATAGAACCAATGACAAATCTAGGAACGCATAGAATAAAACAACTTAAAGATGGTTGGACTATTTTAACGGCTGATGGAAAACCAAGTGCCCATTTTGAGCATGATATTGCCTTAGTAAACGGAAAGCCTGAACTTTTATCTACCTTCAAATATATTTACGAGGCTTTAGGTATTGAAAGCAACGAAGAAGATGAGTTTAGACAATTAAAAATCTAAACGCATTAAAAAATAGCAGCGTCACCTACATTTTCACTAGCGAAAACCCCATAAATTAGTGTCAAAAATTTTCAAGTATATTTTAAATACCATACCTAGACCAATACTTATTAAATTAAGTTATTTGGCGCGACCTGTATTGGCTTTCTCCATGCAGGGTGACACGTATACAGATCCTATTGACGGCAAAAGTTTTAAACGATTTTTGCCTTATGGATACGAAAGCCCTAGAGAGAATGTATTATCTCCCTCTACCCTATCCTTAGAACGTCACAGACTTCTATGGCTGTATTTAAAAGAGGAAACGGATTTCTTTACTAAGAAGTCTAAGCTTTTACATTTTGCCCCTGAACAGGCATTTTTCAAACGTTTTAAAGCGCTAGAAAATTTAAATTATACAACAACAGATTTAGATTCACCACTTGCGGATATAAAAGCTGATATATGCGATCTTCCTTTTGCAGATAATAGTTTCGATATTATATTTTGCAATCACGTATTAGAGCACATTCCAGATGACACTAAAGCCATGCAAGAACTCTATCGTATTTTAAAACCTAATGGATGGGCTATTTTACAAATACCTCAAGACTTAAAGAGAGCAGTTACTTTTGAGGATGATACCATAACGGACCGTAAAGAGCGTGCAAAGATATTTGGACAATACGATCATGTTAGAATTTACGGAAGAGACTACTTTACTAAACTTAGGGAAATAGGATTCCACGTAGATGAAGTAGACTATACCGCTACATTAACTCCAACAGAAATTGACAAGTATCGTTTAGCTACTGGAGAAATACTGCCACTTGTTCGTAAGTTTATTTAACCATTACGTTATCAAAACCCTTAGTTCTAAATTGTTTAACAGCTCCATTACCATCGATGTAAACAATTAAAGCTTCTAAATCTTTCTTATCTAAAATTAGACTCGTAGATTTCTCTAAGTCCATAGCCATAAAAGCAGTAGCGTACGCATCTGCCTCTGCACAGGTACTCCCCAAGATGGTTACTCCCAAAACATTTGAATTTTTCGTATACCCCGTTATAGGGTCTACAGTGTGTACATATTTAACTCCAGAAATTGGATCCGCTCTAAAATGTCTGTAATTTCCCGAAGAAGCAAGCCCTTTGTTTCGTAAGTTTATTTTTGCAATTGGCGTTGACCTGTCATTGGCCTGTGGATCATCTATACCCACCACAAAATCTTTATTTTTTACCAAGTTTTTTCCTTTAGCAACCAACTCTCCTCCTACTTCTACCAAATAATTTGATATTCCTTTTGCTTTTAACAAAGCTCCTAAACGATCTACCGCGTAACCTTTTGCTATAGCATTAAAATCGAATACTATATTAGGATTCATTTTTGATATCGTAGCATCCTCATTCAACCTTACTTTACCAAAACCAACAAAATGCAACAAACTATCTACACGCGTACTGTCTAGTTCTATTTGCTTTCCAGGACCAAAACCCCAAGAGTTCACTAAAACCCCAACCGTGGGATCAAAATAACCTTCTGTACGTGCATTGATATCTTTCGATAAATTAAAAACCTCTTGGAACATAACGTCGACAACTACCGAACTATCACCTGCATTTATTTTAGAAATATCTGAATCGGGAATATAGGTAGACATGGAGTGATTAATAGCCGTAAAAACAGAATCTATTTCTGTTTCAAAATTTCTAGCTTGTGTATCATAAAATAGAATAGAATAAGTTGTTCCCAATGCAGACCCCGTTTGTCTATTTTCAACAAAAACCTCTTCGCAAGAATTAAATAGGCCTCCTAATACTATTATTACTATTAACTTAAATACTCTAAATTTTAATAAGTCCATCATAATCAACTATGTAATCTTCATTTAAATAAACAGGTAAACTATATTCTTTTGCATTGACTAGACCAACACCTGCATAATACGTTAGCGCCTCAAACTTTTCTGCATGATCTTTCATTTTTAATAATTTAGCATGATCTAAATCTTTTGGATCATTGGGGTAACTTATACATTTGACCACCACAAAATGAAGTACTTTTTCCTTGATACACACAAACTGGGGATTCTTTTTAAGCGTACTGTTTACTGACAAAAATTCGAAACCATCTGCCTCTAAATGTTTACCTACAATATTCATAGCTAAGTTATGTAATTCTTGTTCAGAAAGTGCTGTCATACGAAAGTTATAAAATAGAAAAACCGATATAAATATATCGGTTTTTCTTATACGTAAAATGTTATTTTTATTTTTATGCGCTATTATCCTCCGAAATCATCGAATCTAATATGCTCATCTGGGATACCAAAGTCTTCACCCATTTTCTGAACAGCTTTGTTCATCAATGGAGGACCACAGAAGTACAACTCTATATCCTCGGGAGACTCATGTAAGCTTAAGTAATTATCAATAACACAGTTATGAATAAAACCAACGAAACCATCGCCTGGAGCATCAATATTCTCTTTAACCTTCCAGTTATCTTCTGGTGCTGGCTCAGAAAGTGCTAAATAGAATTTGAAGTTAGGAAAGTCTTTCTCTAATTTATAGAAATGATCTAGATAGAATAATTCTCTCTTAGAACGACCACCATACCAATACGAAACTTTTCTACCCGTCTTTAAGGTTCTGAAAAGATGGTATAAATGAGACCTCATTGGAGCCATACCTGCACCACCACCAACATAAAGCATTTCAGAATCTGACTCGTTGATGAAGAATTCACCATAAGGGCCTGAAATTACAACGTCATCACCTGGTTTTAAATTAAAGATATAAGAAGAAGCTACACCTGGATTTACATCCATCCAACCATTTTTAGCTCTATCCCATGGTGGGGTAGCAATACGTACGTTCAACATAATCTCTCTTCCTTCTGCAGGGTAAGAAGCCATTGAATAAGCTCTTTCTACTGTTTCAGGATTTTTCATCACTAAAGGCCATAAGTTAAACTTATCCCATTCTGCTTGAAACTTATCTGGAGTTTCATGCTCTTCTGGGTGAGCCGTAATATCAATATCAGCATATTTTACTTCACATTCAGGGATTTCAATTTGAATATACCCTCCTGCTTTGTAATTCATATCTTCTGGAATCTCCACAACAAATTCCTTAATAAAAGATGCTACGTTATAATTACGAACCACTTTACCTGGCCATTTTTTTATTCCGAAAACTTCTTCAGGAATTGTAATTTCCATGTCTTGTTTCACTTTTACCTGACAAGATAAACGTGCTCCATGTAGCAATTCTTTTCTCGAAAAATGAGGGGTTTCTGTTGGCAAAGCTTCTCCTCCACCAGATAATACATGACACTCACATTGAATGCATGTACCACCACCACCACATGCAGATGGTAAGAATATTTTTTGATTCCCTAAAGTAGATAACAAAGACCCACCAGAGTTAACCTCAATCTTCTTTTCTCCATTAATTGTTATGGTAACAGGACCTGAAGGTGATAATTTTTCTTTCGTAAATAAAAGTAATGCAACTAATACTAATAAAAGAATCATAAAGGCAATCACCGTAATTGCAATTGTTCCACCTGTACTTGTAGCTAAAATCATTCTTATTTATTTAAAACTTCGTTATAAGAAACTTCTTTTTCTGAAATTTCCTTATTTATTTTCTTTTCCTCTTTAACGGCTGTTTCCGTAGTTACTTCAGGAGCAGCATCATCACCACCCGTTAGCATACCACCAAAACTCATAAAACCAATTGCCATTAAACCCGTGATAATAAAAGTAATTCCTAAACCTCTCAAAGGTGCTGGAACATTTGAATATCTAATTTTCTCTCTAATAGCAGCAATTGCTAAAATTGCTAAGAACCATCCAATTCCAGAAGACAACCCATAATTAAAGGCTAGTCCTAAAGTTTGAATATCTCTAGATTGCATAAATAAAGAACCCCCTAAAATTGCACAGTTTACTGCAATTAGTGGTAAAAATATACCTAGCGAGTTATATAATGATGGAGAGAATTTCTCCACGACAATTTCTACTAATTGTACCATCGTTGCAATGGTTGCAATGAATAAGATGAAGGATAAAAAGCTTAAGTTATAATCTGCATATTCTGGACCTAACCAAGCTAAAGCACCGTCTCTTAATATATACTGATCCAATAACCAGTTTAACGGAACAGTAACAGCTAATACAAAAATTACAGCAGCACCTAATCCTACCGCAGTGGCAACCTTTTTTGACACCGCTAGATAAGAACACATCCCCAAGAATGTGGCAAATACCATATTATCAATAAATATGGATTTAAAGAATAACTCTACATGTTCTAACATAATACTAATTTCTTGGAATGACTACTTAATTTTCTTCTACTAAAGCTGGGTTTCTTGAACGTTGCACCCAAATAATGATACCCACAACGATTAACGCCATTGGTGAAAGCAACATAAAACCATTGTTTTCATATCCGAAAGCATATAAACCCGTTTTAGTTATTGGATCCCCTAAAACTTTAAAGCCTAATAAAGTTCCTGACCCTAACAACTCTCTAAAGAAACCTATTATAATCAAAATTAAACCATAGCCTAAAGAGTTACCTATACCATCTAAAAATGATCTCCATGGCCCGTTTGCTAAAGCAAAAGCTTCAAAACGCCCCATGATAATACAGTTTGTAATAATAAGCCCCACGAATACCGAAAGCGTCTTACTCAATTCATAAGCAAATGCTTTTAACACTTGATCCACTATAATTACCAAAGCTGCTACAACCACTAGTTGTACAATAATTCTAATTTTAGAAGGGATAATGTTACGCATCAATGAAATAACTACGTTACCCATTCCTAATACAAACATTACTGAAACCGCCATTACAATAGACGCCTTTAATTCTGCTGTAATTGCCAATGCAGAACAGATACCAAGTACCTGAATTGTAATTGGGTTATTATCTGCTAGAGGATCTAAAATCAGTCCACTATCTTTTTTTGAAAGTAATCCCATAATTTAATTAACTCTAATCGTTTTTAAATAATCTTCATAAAGCTTCATTGTCTCTGCAATCATAGCGGAAACACCGTTACCTGTAATTGTTGCACCTGCAAGAGCATCTACCTTATTGTCATCTTTTCTTGCATTGATAGGATCATTATTTCCTTTTGCCACATTTACACCAGAATATCTAGTCCCTGACATAATGCTTTCTCCAGTAAAATCATCCATAAAATAACGTTGTTTAATGTTTGCACCTAATCCAGGAGTTTCTCCTTTGTGATCAAAATACACTCCTTGCACAACCATTTTATCATCTAAAGCAATAAACCCCCAGATAGCATCCCAAAGTCCTTTACCATACATAGGAATAATGTAAAACTTTTTGCCATCTTTCTCACCTACGAATAATGGAAGTTTTGCTTTCTCTCCTTTTTTAGCTAAAGCAATTTGTTTTTTCACATCAATTAAATACGCATTTTTGTCATCTGACACTTTACCGTCTTCAATAACTAATTGCTCTTTAATATACTTCGTAAATTCTGCTTCTACTTTGTCTGCAGGAATAAAATTAACGCTTCCCTCATCAACATTTTCATTTACGCCCATAGCGTAAAGAATATTCTGCTGCTTCTCAAATCGTTCGTTTTCCTTAATCTTATCACTTAAGCCAGAAGCTGTAAGGGCTAAAACGGAACCTACTACTACTACCATTATAGCCGCAAAAACTACGGTATATAGGTTTTTATCTGTGTCAACTGCCATAATTAAACTGTTTCGGCTTTTAATTTTTCTGATTTATTACCGCTGTCGCTTGTTAAAACTGTAGCGTTCTTTAATCTTTTCAAACGTTTATTAATGTTACCACGAATCACATAATGATCTATAGTAGGTGCAAATACATTCATTAATAATATAGCTAAGAAAACTCCTTCTGGATATGCTGGGTTAAATACACGAATCATTACTGAAATAAATCCAATAAAAAAACCATAGAACCATTTACCTTTATTTGTTTGTGAACCTGTTACAGGATCCGTAGCCATATAGACAATACCAAATGCTAGTCCCCCAACAATTAAATGCTGCCAGAATGTAAAGCTCATCAATCCGTAAAACTTACTTGTATCTGTTATCCAGCCGGCACTTACTACACCATTAAACATTAAGCCCATTACCAAAGCACCAAGAACGGCACTTAACATAATTCTCCAGCTCGCTATTTTACTGAAAATCAAAAATAATCCTCCTAGAAGAATTAAAAAAGTTGAAGTTTCTCCAACAGATCCTGGAATAAACCCAAAGAACATATCTGAAATTGAATAGGTCATTTCTGCACCTTTATTCTGTGCTAAAAACCCTAAAATTGTTTCTCCTGAAATAGCATCTGGAGTACCCGCTAACTTTACGGCATCGTATACCCAAACCTTATCACCACTCATCCATGTAGGATATGCAAAAAATAAGAATGCTCTAATTGTTAAAGCTGGATTCAAGATATTCATCCCTGTACCACCAAATACTTCTTTACCGATAACTACACCAAAAACCACAGCGATAGATAACATCCAAAGCGGCGTATCAATAGGTACAATAAGGGGCACTAACATCCCTGTTACCAAATAACCTTCTTCTACCTCGTGTCCTTTTATAACTGCAAAGATAAATTCTACTAAAAGTCCTACTCCGTAAGAAACAATAACTAGCGGCAATACTTTAATAATTCCGATCCAGAAATTTTCCCAAGTCAAAAAGTTACCCATTACAGAAACTTCACGAATCACACCGTTTGCAGCATCAATTGCAGCAAAATGCTGATACCCTGCATTAAACATCGAGAATAACAAAACTGGAATAAGCGCCATTATTACCGTATTCATGGTACGCTTTAAATCATCTGCTCCTCTTATATGACTACCAGAATGTGTAGTTTCATTTGGAGCATAAAGAAAAGTATGCAAAGCATTAAAGGCTGGTGCCATTTTTTTGCCTTTATACTGCTCTTTTAAATTGTGTAATTTATTTTTTAGGCTCATAGTTATCCTATTTCTTTTTGTAATAAATCTAATCCTTCACGAATAATTTGCTGATGAGGCTGCTTAGAAATACAGATAAATTCTGTTAATGAAAAATCTTCTGGAGCAACTTCATACATCCCTAATTGTTCCATTTCATCTAAATCTTTTACCATACAAGCTTTTAACAACTGCATTGGAAAAATATCTAAAGGAAAAACTTCTTCATATTGACCCGTAACTACGAATGCTCTATGCTCGCCATTCGTATTTGTAGTAAGGTCATATTTTTTCTTAGGACTTAACCAAGAAAACGTTAACGCTCTTGTGGTAGAAATCTTATTAAAAACTGGTTTATTCCAACCAAACAATTCATAATCATCTCCCTCAGGAATAGCCGTTACCGTATTATTATAAAAGCCTAAATACCCATCTTGACTTGATTTCACACCCGTCAAAACATCACCATTTATCACTCTAAACTTTTCTCCATTCACACCACTCGCATAAAGGAATGTTGCAATTTCAGATCCAATTTTAGTGGTATAATATTGAGGTTTCTTAACGGAAGAACCTGCTAAAGCAAGGATACGTTCAGGATTGAATTTGCCTGTAAGTAATAATTCTCCAATGATCACTAAATCTTGAGGAGTAACAACCCAAACTACTTCTCCCTTATTAATAGGATCAAGTTTATTGATTTGCGTACCTACAAGTCCAGCTGGATGCGGACCAGAAACCTGATGCATTTCTGCATCTTTCAGTCCTGCTAACGGGGAACTTGAGTCTCCATAAGAAACATGTACTTTGCCAGGCGTCAATTTTGAAATTGCAGAAACAGCCGCTTGCAATTCATTTTCTTTACCTTTCAACGTATAGTTCAAATCTGCCGCTAACGGCGCAGTAACATACCCTGACACAAAAATTGCTTTTGGCGTGTTTTCCGGATTTGCTATTACATCATATGGGCGTTGCTTAATAAACGGCCAGCTACCAGACTTAAGCAATAATGCTTTAATATCTGAAGCTGATGCCCCACTTAGATTTGGAACTTGATGTTCTATGGATTCTTGAGTTTTATCAGCCGAAATCTTAAGTGAAAGAATTTTTCTTCTCTCTCCTCTTTTAATTTCAACTAATTCACCACTCACAGGAGAAACAAAAAGCATTGATTCATGATTTTTGTTGTAGAAGAGCGCTTCACCTGCTTTTACTTTCGCGCCTTCTTTTACAATCATTTTCGGGGAAATCCCATGAAAATCCTGTAAGTTTATAACATAAACATTACTATTTGGAGCCTTAACTGTTGTTGTATCAGCCTTACCTACCAAATTAATATTTAAGCCCTTTTTAATTCTGATGTCTTTAGACATATTAATGTAGACCTTAGGTTAACAAAATTTGATGCAAATTTAAAATTTTAAGAGTACATTTCGCTACTAAAATAAGCAAGAATATATTATTTATATTTATTCTAAATAATAGTCAAGCTAAAACGCTCATTAGTTTTTTAGGCACAACTTTTGTGTATCTTTGCCAAACAACCGCTTATAATGAAAAAATACCTTTTTTTACCCCTATTACTCGTTAGTTTTTTAAACACTACCGCTCAAGTTCAAGAAGAAATAAACCCTCCCAATAACATTAAAACTATCGTTTTTAAAGGCGAAACAGAAGATCAATTCCCTATTGTACAACTAGGAGACCCTATCTATTTAGTTTTTGACGATATCACTGCAGGGGAATATGACTATTATTACAAGTTAACACATTGTAATTATGATTGGACTCCGTCTGATTTACTGAAATCACAATACCTAAACGGAATTGACGACCAAAGAATCACAGACTACAGCAACAGTTATAACACATTGCAACCCTACTCCAATTACAAACTCACCATACCTAACGATAATGTTAAGCTAAAAATAAGTGGCAATTACATGCTAGAAGTCTATGATAGCAACTACGAGTTGGTATTTTCAAGACGTTTTGTAGTATATCAGAATTTAGTTACCGCCGGTATCACCCCTAAAAGAACACGAGATTTTGAATTTATTAATGAAAAGCAAATAACCCAAATCAACATTAATTATAGCAACTTCAACGTTGTCAACCCCAAAAAGGAGGTGAAAATAGCTATAATCCAAAATTACTATTGGCCTACCGCAATTTACAGTGTTAAACCACAATTTACCTTAGGCAGCGAATTGGTTTACAAATACGATAGCGAAACTAGCTTTTACGCAGGCAATGAATTCTTAAATTTTGACACCAAGGATTTGAGATCTGCAACCGCAGCAATTTCCCATATAGAACTAACAGACATTTACAACCACTATTTATTCACTGACATATATAGGAATAACAGACCCTACACCTATTTTCCTGATATTGATGGCGACTTTGTAGTTCGTACTTTACAAGGAGACGATTCTTCCCGAGAAGCAGAATACACCGACGTACACTTTAGCCTTCCTTATAAAGAAGAACTTGGTTTAGATGATGTTTATGTATTTGGAAAGTTTAATAATTATGCGATAACTGAAGAAAATAAGATGACTTATAATTCTGAAAATGGACTTCTTGAAGCTAACATATTAATAAAACAAGGGTTTTACAACTATAAATACGTTACCAAACACGGAGAAGAAATTGAATTAAATAAAATATCTGGAAATTTTCACAACACTGAAAATCACTATTTAGTATTAGTTTATTACCGAAATTTTGGAGATTTATACGACAGCATAATCGGCATAGGTTCTGCAAATTCTATTAACGTTAGTAACTAACACTCCCTATTACACCCTTAAAAAGCTTATTACAACGAACTTCGTAAGCAACACAAGTAAGTGAGCAAAAACTTTAATATATTGCTCAATATTAAGAGCTAATATGTAATTTTGAGTGAATTTTGTCGTTTTACTTATACGAACAATTCGTTAAAATTGAATTTACATGTTAGTTATTTCTTATTTTAAGACTAAGTAAACCAGTAATCCTATTCGTAAAATTTAGCATTTGAAAGCAATGACAACTCAGATAACAAAAGGGATAAAAATTTCTGTAAGCACCAGTTTTGAAGGTACGTTTTTTAAAAATTATAAAACGCACTACGCCTTTGGATATACTATTACTATAGAAAACCAAAGCAAGGACTCTGTACAACTTACCTCCCGTCATTGGAAAATATACGACTCCCTCAATGAATTAGAGGTATTAGATGGTGAAGGCGTAATAGGAAAGAAACCTGTTATCCTTCCAGGAGAATCTCACACCTATAGTTCTGGATGTCTACTAACCTCTACCATTGGTGCAATGAAAGGTCATTATAATATGGTCAATTTCACAACCAATGAAAAGTTTAGAGTATACATTCCCACTTTTAAATTCAGTACTCCGTTTACATTGAACTAATCTTTTTTACTTTTTATAGCTATTTACTTTTAGTACCTTTACCAAGACTTTTTAATTTAAAATAAAATAAAATGGGTAAAGGATTTTTTAAAGTTCCGACAGCTATAAACGAACCTATCAAAGAATACGTACCAGGATCTCCTGAGCGTGAAGAAGTACTGAAACAATATAAAACTTATTTTAACGGTACCGTTGACGTTCCACTATATATTGGTAGCGAAGAAATAAAAACAGGTAACACAAGAACGATGTCTCCTCCGCACGACCATAAACATGTCGTAGGAACTTACCATTTAGCAGAAAAAAAACACGTTACACAAGCCATAGATAATACTTTAGCGTCTAGAACTGCTTGGGCTAATCTTCCTTGGGAACAACGAGCAGCTATATTTTTAAAAGCGGCAGAATTACTTGCAGGACCTTATAGAGCTAAGATTAACGCAGCCACAATGATTGCACAATCTAAGACTATACATCAAGCTGAAATTGATGCAGCTTGTGAGTTCATTGATTTTTTACGTTTCAATGTACAATACATGACTGAAATTTACCAAGAGCAACCAGCATCTGCTCCAGGCATTTGGAACCGTGTAGAATTTAGACCATTAGAAGGGTTCATATATGCGATTACTCCATTTAACTTTACAGCCATTGCTGGGAATTTACCAGCAAGTGCCGCAATGATGGGTAATGTTGTTGTATGGAAACCAAGTGATAGCCAAATATTCTCTGCTAAAGTTATTGTAGATGTTTTCAAAGAAGCAGGCTTACCTGATGGCGTAATTAACGTTATTTATGGTGATCCAGTAATGATTACTGAAACAGTTTTAGCGAGTCCAGATTTCGCAGGAATTCACTTTACAGGTTCTACACATGTATTCAAAGAGTTATGGAAGCAGATTGGAACTAATATTCACACCTACAAAACATATCCAAAAATTGTTGGAGAAACAGGAGGTAAAGATTTTATCTTAGCTCACAAAACAGCAAATCCTAGTCAAGTTTCTACTGCAATTGTAAGAGGATCTTTTGAGTTTCAAGGACAGAAATGTAGTGCCGCTTCTAGAGTGTATTTACCAAAATCTATCGCTAGTGAAGTATTAGAAAACGTAAAAGCTGATTTAAAAACAATCAACAAACCAGGTTCTCCAGAAGACATGTCTAACTATGTTACCGCTGTTATTCATGAAGCTTCTTTTGATAAATTAGCGAAGTATATTGACCAAGCTAAGAAAGATGATAATGCCGAAGTTATTGCGGGTGGTAATTACGACAAATCTAAAGGTTATTTCATAGAACCTACAGTTATCCTAACTACTGATCCAAAATACACCACTATGGAAACGGAATTATTCGGACCTGTGGTTACTATTTATGTATATGAAGACGAAAACTGGGCTGAAACTTTAAAACTAGTAGATAGCACTTCTGAATACGCATTAACTGGAGCCGTTTTAGCTAGAGACCGTTATGTAATTGAAGAAGCAACTAAAGCATTACAAAATTGCGCAGGTAACTTCTATATCAACGACAAACCAACAGGCGCAGTTGTTGGACAACAGCCATTTGGTGGAGCAAGAGCTTCTGGGACTAACGACAAAGCTGGATCAGCACAAAACTTATTACGCTGGGTATCTCCTAGATTAATTAAGGAAACTTTTGTAACTCCAGTAGATTATAGATATCCTTTTTTAGGATAATAACGTTCCATAACAAATAATACAATCCCGAAAATAAATACTTTTCGGGATTTTTTTTGTAAAAAATCCTCGCTAGTAGAATCTCTCCAAATTAAAGCCAAAAGAAAAAGGATTTAATATCGTTAGCTCCACAAGACAGAGCGACTAAAACACGGAGTCAACTTTAAATAAAAAAAACATTATTTTTACAATTAATATTCTAAATACCAACACTTTAAACACTAAAAATATGAAACTAAAATTAGCATCTCTCATCAGTATTTTTTTCTTAATGACATTCTCTCATGCTCAGGAAGTTTTAAAAGTCCAAAAAACAGATAACCCAAATGAAAATTTAGCACAAATAACAATTCATGATGTTTTAATTGGCAATCAAAAACAAATTATTCAATTAGCGGAAGCTTTTTCTGAGGATCAATATGACTGGAGACCTATAGACGGAGTAAATTCTGTTCGTGAAGCTTTATTGCATGTAGCTGGCGGAAACTATTTTTTAGCATCAAAAATGGGCTTTGCTCCACCTGAAAACGTAGATGTTATGGGCTTATCTAAAATTACAGGAAAAGAAAATATCATTACCGCATTAAAAGCTTCTAATGAGTTTGTCTTGAAATCTATATTGTTGGTAGAAGATGATAAGCTTACTGAAGAAGTGGATTTTGAGTTCGCTAAAATGAGTACGCTAGCAGGACTTCTCGCTATAATGGAACATAATGGTGAGCACAAAGGTCAGTTAATTGCTTATGCTAGATCTAACAACGTAACTCCGCCTTGGAGCTTAAATTAAGCGTTTTATCTCTTTATATAATTAGTCGCTACTCTAAAACGTTAGCGACTTTTTTTATACCAAAACTTAAGCTTTTTAATTAAATAACACTCCAACAAGTATAAAAAATTAAAAATCAGCCAAAAAAATAACACTCAAACATACTATTAATGTAAATTTAACGTTAATTAATTGTAAACAAAAGGCATAAGAAGTAACTTTGCCTTTATTAAAACGGCGGATCATGAAAGAAAGAACTTCAAAAACTCAGGAAAAAACACAAACATTTAGCATTCAAAGTATGACATCATATGTCAAAAATTATGCTAAAACTTGCAGACAATCTTATTTAAGTTTATTGAGTATTTAAAATTGAAATTTCAATTTTAGCTAAAAAAGGTCGATTCATGAATCGACCTTTTTTAGTTAACCTCTATATTTTAAGGGCAGATATACTATTTTTTTAGTTTCAAAGAATTCGTAATCAAAATAATCTGACACATTAAAAAGTTCTACGGTTCTATAGCCTTGAAGCTCTTCTGATAAATCCCCCCCTTTTAGATATAAGATTCCGTTTTTTCGTTCATGAAGAGACTCTTTCTTTATGATCCCCTTAGTCCAATGTACAAAGGTTGGCATAGCGGCAACTGCTCTACTCACAATAAAATCAAACTTACCTTTAACAGTCTCTACGCGATCATTTATAGTCGTAACATTTTTTAAACCTAAACCAGCTACAACTCCATCTACAACTTTTATTTTTTTACCAATAGCATCTACTAAAGTAAAATGTGTTTCAGGAAACAATATAGCCAAAGGCACTCCAGGAAACCCACCTCCAGTACCCACATCAATTACAGATGACCCTGGTAAAAATTGATGCACTTTAGCAATTGCTAAAGAATGTAATACATGTCTTAAATACAATTCATCAATATCTTTCCTAGACACCACATTAATCTTCATATTCCAATCCTTATACAAATCGGCCAAAAGTGTAAACTGTCTTTTTTGCTCCTCAGTTAAATCAGGAAAATGAAGAAACAACATACTAACATCCATAAACAAAGTAATTTTAATGCAAAAATAACACTTTAAAAATCATAAATATTTCCTTTTTAAATAGGTATTTTGAATTACTAAAAACGAATTAACTTATCTTTGTTAAAAACAATATCATGAATACAGAAACCGTTCGATTTTCCAGAAAGGATTCTACCCAATTCTTTAAAACTTTAAACAAAAGGGTAAACGATTACTTTAAAGAGAATAAAATAAAAAAAACAGGGGACTGGAGATTACACTTAAAAACAGCTGTAATGTTTGCTTTATTTTTAGCACCATACTTCCTTATACTAACCTTAAATTTACCTAACTGGGCTAATTTGCTACTCACTATACTTATTGGCATAGGAATGGCAGGAGTTGGCATGAATGTAATGCATGATGGTAATCACGGCTCTTATTCCAACAAAAAATGGGTGAATAAAATAATGGGCGGCAGTATCTATATTCTTGCTGGAAACGTTTTTAACTGGCAAGTACAACATAATGTATTACACCACACCTACACCAATATTCATGAACATGATGAAGATTTAGAAGCTGGGAGAATTCTTAGATTCTCAAAGCATGCGGAATGGAGAAAACACCATAAATTTCAACATTTCTATTCTGTATTTCTATATGGCTTACTAACATTTAATTGGGCAATAACTACAGATTTTCAACAAATGTATCGCTATACAAAACGTAAGTTATCTTATGGCGAATTACCAAATCCGTTTGTAAACTGGAGTAAATTAGTGATTACAAAAATTATTTATCTTACTATTTGGATTGTTTTACCAATGCTTATTTTGAGCATTGCTTGGTGGAAAATTCTAATAGGTTTCTTTATCATGCATTATGTAGCAGGAGTAATCTTAAGTGTTACTTTTCAATTAGCGCATGTTGTGGATCAAGCAGAAACACCTTTGCCAGACGAAAATGGTAATATGAAAAATACATGGGCTATACACCAGTTGTTTACCACAGTAAATTTTGGTACTAAAAACAAGATAGTAAATTGGTTCACTGGAGGATTAAACCACCAAGTAGAACATCATATTTTTCCTAACATCAGCCATGTTCATTACACAAAAATTGCTAAAATTGTGAAAGAGACCGCAAAAGAGTTTAATTTACCATACAACGAATACAAGACAACAAGAAAAGCTATAATTTCGCATTTTAGTCATTTAAAAGAACTAGGCAAAAAGCCTGCTGTACAGTATTAGAAAACTATATAATATAATGAGCAACCAATTATCTGAAAGAGTTAACAATTTAGCGATATCAGCCACTTTAGAAATGGCTGCAAAAGCAAGAGAACTTAAAGCCGCAGGGAAAGACATTATTGGCCTTAGTTTAGGCGAACCAGACTTTAACACCCCTGATTACATTAAAGAAGCTGCGATACAGGCTGTAAACGACAATTACAACTCATACTCTCCAGTAGATGGATATGTAGACCTGAAAGAGGCTATTATAACAAAGTTTAAAAGAGATAACAAGCTTACTTACACCTTACCACAAATTGTAGTTTCTACAGGTGCAAAACAATCGCTATACAACGTAGCACAGGCTTGTTTAAACAAAGGTGATGAAGTTATTTTACCTTGTCCTTACTGGGTAAGCTATAGTGACATCGTAAAATTAGCAGAAGGTGTTCCTGTGGAAGTGGAAACTTCAATGGACACTAATTTTAAAATGACTCCTGAGCAATTAGAGGCAGCGATTACACCAAAAACTAAAATGTTATGGTACAGTTCTCCGTGTAATCCAACAGGATCTATATACAGCAAAGCAGAACTAAGAGCACTAGCAGATGTTTTACAAAAACACCCTCAAATAGTAGTTGTTAGTGATGAAATTTACGAACACATAAACTATGGCGTAACTGCACATGCTTCTATGGCAGAGTTCCCAGACATGTTTGACCGTACAGTAACTGTAAACGGTGTAGCAAAAGCATTTGCTATGACAGGATGGAGAATAGGATACATTGGAGCTCCAGCATATATAGCTAGAGCATGCAATAAACTTCAAGGTCAAGTAACTAGTGGCGCTAATTGTATTGCACAGCGCGCTGTTATTACAGCATTATTAGAACCTGTTAGCCGCATTCAATACATGGTAGATAAGTTTAAAGAACGCAGGAAATTAATTTTAGGTTTATTACAAGATATTCCTGGATTTAAAAGTAACGAGCCAGAAGGTGCTTTTTATGTTTTTCCTGATGTATCTGCTTATTTTGGAAAAACATTAAATGGAATAAAAATTAACAATTCGTCTGACCTATCTATGTATTTATTAGAAACTGCAAATGTAGCAACTGTTGCAGGAGACTCCTTCGGAAACAATAATTGCATTCGTATTTCATACGCTGCAAGTGAAGCACAAATTACAGAAGCAATGGCTAGAATTAAAAAAGCTGTTTCTTAATAATACCCTTTATTTAAAACTAAAGCGCCTCAATATATTATTGAGGCGCTTTTTTTATGTTCTTTTATTAAAGATGACACTACAACTATCTCATACCAAAAGTACTTACCCAAACTACATCTACAAAACTATTCAAGAATAAGCCTTGTTGGCACTATAACGTTAAAAAAAACTCTTTAAGTATTATATTTTCTTCCAGAAATATGGAGTAAACAGGATTAAAACAGTAAAAAGCTCTAATCTTCCTAAAAGCATTAAAAACCCGCACCACCATTTTCCTAGAGCAGGCAAGCCATTAAAATTGCTTAATGGATTTAAACTACCTAAACCTGGACCTACATTGCCCAAGGAAGAAGCCGCACCACCAATTGCTGATTCAAAATCTAATCCCAAGGCACCTAATACTAATGATCCTATGATAAACATGAGCATATAAAGCACAAAAAATGCAATAATATTATATACAATATGCTCCCGTACAGTCTTATTATTATAGCGCACAGGAATCACTGCATTACTATGTAATGTTCGTTTAAACTCTAGCAATCCATTTTTTATAATCAATAAATGACGCATTACTTTTATACCACCAGACGTAGAGCCCGCACACCCACCAAGAAAGAATAATCCAAAATAAAAGATAGTTAAAAAGTGCGTCCAATTTGTAAAATCTGCAGTAACAAATCCAGTAGTTGTAATAACAGATAATACCTGAAACAACGAATGCCTAAAAGCACTTTCTGCTTCTCCCCAAATCATTGGATGGTATTCTGAAACAGCTACATTAGCTTTAAAATAAACCACCAGTGCAGAAACAATAGTAAACCCAACTACAAATATGGTATAGAATTTAAATTCTTCATCAAATAGAATTTTTTGCACTTTTCCTTTGAAGGCATAATAACTTAATACGAAATTACTCCCTGCAAGGAACATAAATAATATAATGATGTATTGAATTAACGGTTGATCATTCCAGTACGCTGTGCTCAGATTTTTAGTAGAAAAGCCACCTGTAGATAAGGTTGCCAAAGAATGATTTATAGCATCAAAAAAAGACATTCCTGCTAATTTTAATAGAATTGTTTCTGCTACCGTATATCCAAAATAGATTAACCACAGTCTTTTAGCCGTGTCTGTTATTCGAGGGTGCAACTTATCACTACTAGGTCCTGGGGCTTCTGCAGCAAACAATTGCATTCCCCCTATCCCTAAGAGAGGCAGGATAGCAATAGCTAAAACTATTATCCCCATACCACCAATCCAATGCGTTAAACTCCTCCAAAAAAGAATTCCCTCTGGCAAAGCTTCAATATCATCAAGAATAGAAGCTCCCGTAGTCGTATACCCAGAAATAGTTTCAAAAAAAGCGTTTGTAAAATCTGGTATAGCACCAGAAAACAAATAAGGTAATACCCCAGAAAGTGACATAACCAACCAACCTCCTGTTACAATAATATACCCTTCTTTCTTTTTAACTTCTTTTTTATGACCTCGAGTTAAGAACATAGATAAGGTTCCTATAATCATAGTAACAATAGCCGCCAATGTAATATCTAAAGTAGCTCCATCATTATAAATACCGCTAAAAATCGCAGCTATAATCATAAAACCTCCATTACATAGCAATAGAAGCCCCATTAGATGAAAAATAATTCTGTAGTTAAGACTCATTAAAGAAACATTTTTTCAATTTTTGGAATAGAACTTGGCAGACAACATACAACAACCCTATCCCCCTGTTTAATTTTAAAATCTCCTAAAGCAATAATACCTTCGCCATTTTTAATAACGCCACCAATGGTAGCCTCTCTAGGAAAGTCTAATTCTTTAATGATTTTTCCGTTAACGGCAGATCCCGGCTTAACAATAAACTCTAATATTTCTGCATTTAAATTATTCAAACGTGTTAAAGCAACAACTTCACCTTTTCTAATATGTCTAAATATATTATTTGCTGCTAGTAATTTTTTATTAATAAGGGTATCTATTCCAATAGAGTGTGACAATTGAAAATAATCCATATTCTCAACCAAAGCAATCGTCTTTTTTATATTTTTTGATTTTGCCACCAAGCAAGACATAATATTAGTCTCAGAATTTCCTGTTACCGCAATGAAAGCATCCATAGATTCTAGACTTTCTTCCTCTAGCAACTCTACATTACGGCCATCGCCATTAATTATTAATGCATCTGGTAATTCATCCGCAAGATCAAAAGCTTTCTCTTTATTTTTTTCAATAAGTTTTACATTGAATTTTTTACCACAGAGATCTCTAGCTGTTTTATACCCAACCTTACTCCCACCAAGAATCATTACATTTTTAATGTCGCGTTTTACCATACCCGTAAGCTTATAAAGCTCATCCACACCATCTTTACAGGTTATAAAATATACTTGATCGCCTTCCTTAAAAACTGTGTCTCCCCTTGGTATAAGGGTGTATTGCGTGCCTGTTCGCTGTAATGCTATAGGCATAAAATGAAGTTCTGGAAATATCTGAGCCGCATCTTTTACAGATTTACCTACAAAAGGAGCTGCTTTTGGCAACGAAACACCCACCATAATTAAGGCTCCATTCTCAAACTCGTATGTATCGTTAAAAGCAGATTTATTCAGTAATAACTGTATCTCTTGTGCTGCAAGTTCTTCTGGAGAGATTAATTCATCTATTCCTAGTTTCTTAAAATCGACAACGTCTTTAAATTTTTTAAACTCTGTATTTGAAATTCTAGCAATAGTACGTTTACAACCCATTTGCTTAGCCATTAAACATAGGGTAATATTTGTAGTTTCTGATGACGTTACCCCAATAACTAGGTCTGATTTACCTACTTGCGCATCCTGTAATACAGAAATAGAAGTAGCATCGCCTTTCAGAACACGAATATCTAAATGCGTATCCGCATAAGACAAACTCTCTTTTACAGAATCTATTAGGGTGATATCTTGAGATTCATAAGATAATAATTTTGCCAAATGAAATCCTACTTCACCAGCCCCTGCAATAATAATTTTCATGAATTAAAAAAATTGTTTTCCATTAATTCAACCTAAATCACACCTGCGACTAGGTTTGTTTCTATTGGAATATACCGCAAAGGCACTATTGCTCTTACGGATCATGCTTTGAAAAGTTTGCAAAATTTTGAGCTGCAAAATTACATAATTTAATTTTGCCGCACTTAAAATCTAGTAAGTAAAAAACTGAATAACACCAAGTTTATTGTATAATTAAGCTATGATAAAGCAAAATCGAAATTGTATATTTGCAATAAAATTGCAGCCATGAGTAAAAAAGTTACTCCTTACAAAGATTCTGATCTAGGTAAAAAAGAACAAGTCACCCAAATGTTCGACACTATTTCCACTAATTACGATGGTTTAAATAGAGTAATCTCCTTTGGAATAGACATAAAATGGCGAAAAAGAGTTGTTGCCATTCTTAAAAAGAAGAATCCAACCTCCATATTAGATATTGCCACAGGAACAGGAGATTTAGCTATAAATCTTATTGAAACCGGCGCTAGTAAAATAGTAGGTTTAGACATTTCTCCTGGAATGCTAGCTGTTGGTAAAAAAAAGGTAACACAGAAACAGTTAGACAAAACTATTGAAATGATTGTTGGCGATAGTGAGAACCTCCCTTTTGATGAAAACACTTTTGATGCTGTAACGGTTGCTTTTGGGGTAAGAAATTTTGAAAACTTAGAACTAGGTCTTTCAGAAATCTATAGAGTATTAAAAAAAGGAGGCACTTTAGCTATTCTTGAAACATCTGTACCCACAAAAACTCCCTTTAAACAAGGGTATAAATTTTACACAAAGCAGATTATGCCTAAGATTGGAAAATTGTTCTCTAAAGACAATTCTGCCTATGAATATTTATCAGAATCTGCAGCAGTTTTCCCTTATGGTAAGAAGTTCAACAATATTTTACAGAAAATTGGGTTTATAGATATAGAGGACAAACCCCAAACACTTGGGGTCGCATCTATATATGTAGCTACAAAGTAAGGTATGAAAAACATTTTTTTTCTGTTTTTAGGTCTATTTATATGCCTAAACACACAAGCTCAGTTTAATGAAAGACCTATTCTCAATCTTCAAAACGAAGACGAAGCACCATTAAATTGGGGTTATTTTTTAGGGTTCAATTCATTCGATTTTAAGTTTGATTACGTTGACGTTCCTAGAGATGGAGATCATTTAGTATCTACAAGTACAGGATTTAATGTAGGTCTGATCAGTGAATTACGACTGAATCAGTTTTTTGACCTTAGATTTGAACCTGGTTTATTTTACACCCAAAGAACAATTGGCTTTAGAGGGTTCACCACAGAAAATGAGGCGATAAGAGATGTAAAGTCTACTTATATTAATTTTCCGCTTTTATTAAAAGCGAGTACAAAAAGAATAGGAAACTGGAAACCCTATATTGTTGGCGGTCTTTCGTACTCTTTAAATTTAGGAAGTAATGAAGATAGTTTAGACGACAACAGTAGTGGAACATTTAGAATGACGAAAAACAATTACAATTGGGAAGTTGGTTTTGGGATAGATTTCTATACTGAGTACTTTAAATTCTCTCCTTCTATCAGAGGCGTTTTCGCCATAAATAATGAGCTGGTACCTGACAACGACCCAGATAGTCCTTGGACAGGAAATCTTTCAGGAATTAGAACAAGAGGTGTTTTTGTGAATTTCACTTTTGAATAAAAAATAAGCTAACCTCTTCTTATTTCATTCAATAAAATAGCAGTAGCAGTCGCTACATTTAAACTTTCTGCAGTTTGAGCTCCAAATTGCGGTATTGCTATTCTTTTTTGAACCAACTTCTCAACCTCAGCCGAAACACCATTGGCCTCATTTCCCATTACAAGAATACCTTTAACAGGCATTTGTGATGTATACACCGTTTCGCCATCCATAAAAGCACCATAGATTGGCAACCCCGTCTCTTCTAAAAAATCTATCAAATTTAAGTACGTCACATTCACTCTTGTAATAGAACCCATAGTGGCTTGTATTACTTTTGGGTTGTAACAATCTACCGTATCAGAACTACACACTAAATCTTTTATTCCAAACCAATCGCACAAACGAATTATCGTGCCTAAATTTCCAGGATCCTGAATCGTATCTACCGCAACGACCCATGCATTATCATGTATCGCTTTCTTTTGAGACATCTTAAAAACCCCTAAATATCCGTTAGGTGTATTAAGCGAACTCATTTTCTTTAGATCTACAGAAGAAATCAACGCTGAAAACGCACTATTTTCCTCAACAAAATGATCATCGGTACTAAATACACTATAGACTTCAAAAGAAGACTTTAAGAGTTCCTGTATTGTTTTCAAACCTTCTACCACAAACAATTGATGCAGATTTCTATTTTTTTTAAGCTGAAGGCTTTTTATAAGTTTTATTTGGCTTTTACCAACCATACAAATAACGTATTTTTGATTTTCTTAGAATCTGAATTGAGTTTGAAAAATAACAGTGTAAAAATAGTCTTATTATTTTTAGGTTTAATCATCGTGTCTTGTAATGCGCTGAAAAGAGTAGAAGATGACGAACTTTTACTGATTAACAACACAATACGAGCTGACGGTGAAAAAATAAAAGACGAAAATATAAAAAGTCTTGTTATTCAAAAACCTAATAGCTCTTTAGCAGGATACCCCTTACGTTTAAACCTCTATAATCTAGCAAAGCAAAACCCCGATTCTTCCTATCAAGCTTGGCTACACAAGAAAGATAAACGAGAAGAAAGGCTCCGTAAACTTATTTCGAAAAAACAATTAGATAGCCTTGGAGAATCTTTCATGGTTAAAGGCTATAGCGAATGGCTTAAAAAAATAGGAGAAGTACCTATCATCATAGACACTGCTAAAACAAGCAAATCTCTAAAAAGAATAAAGGCTTACTATGGCAATAGAGGTTATTTTAACGCCACCGGAAAGTACCTTATAGACAGCATCAAAAGAAAACAAAAAGCAGGAATAACCTATTCTTTAAACTTAGGAAAACCATTTACGGTTGACTCTACTTATAGTGTAATTGCATCACCCGCTTTAGATTATATCTATCAATTGAATAAAACAACATCAGCAGTAAAAAATAAAACCCAATTTGACCTTTCCAATTTTACGCAAGAAAGAGAACGTTTAACCGAATTATTTAGAAACAAGGGAGTCTACAATTTTCAAGAAAGCTCTATTAGTTACAACATTATTACCGACACGCTAGCCGCCAAAGACGATCAAGAAATGATTGTTGAATTAAATATTGACAACTTAAAAACAAGAGGAGACTCTACTAAAACTGCCTACAAGGTTTATAAATTTAGTAAAGTAAATATTTTTGCAGACCACTTATTTGCCAATAATCCCAAAGAATTAGATTCTGTAAATTTCAAAGGTTTTACCATATATTACAAAGACAAATTAAATTACAAGCCCAAAGCACTTACGGATGCTATTTTTATGGAAAAAGATAGTATCTATAGAGATATAAACAGGTTGCGCACCTATCGTCAAATAAATAACTTAAATAATTTTAAGTATCCTAATATTGAAATAATAGCAGACAGCAGCCAGGCTTCTTTAGCAGCTAACATCTACTTAACTGCTCGTGACAAATACTCCCTAAGTTTTGATACTGATGTTAGTAGATCTAACATTCAATTTTTTGGACTATCCTTTACACCTGCACTAAACATTAGAAATATTTTTAGAGGAGCAGAAAACTTAAGTATATCTGCAACTGCTAATATTGGAGCCTCAAGTGACGCTAACGTAACGGATCGCCAGTTTTTTAATGTGCAAGACTTTGGTGGTGATATTGCTTTAAATTTTCCCCGAATTTGGTTTCCTTTTTTTAATACCAAAAAAATTATACCTTATTATATGTTGCCAAAAACCAGAATCTCTATAGGAACTAGTTTTCAGCAAAATATTGGTTTAGACAAACAAACCCTAAATAGCATCTTAGGATATAGCTGGGCTCCCAATACGCAATTAAAACACAATATTGAATTACTAAACATTCAATATGTAAAAAATGTAAATATTGATCGGTACTTTTATGTATATCAAAATTCATTCGCTAGGTTAAACGCTATTGCAGATCAAGATATTTACGAAACAGATGCCAATTTATCGCAAAACTATGAACCTGCAGGAGAGGGCGGAGATTTTAGACTGACCATTCCTCAGGGAACTACTGGTTTCACTAAAGCTATTTTAGACAGCGAAGTAACCTCATCAAGCGATGATTTTGAGGAAGTACGTAGTATCGAAGAAAGACGCCAAAGACTTACACAAAACAACTTAATATTTGCTACTAACTATACCTTTTCAAAAAATAACCAAACTAGTTTAACTGACAATAGTTTTCATCAATTTAAATTTAAAATAGAAGGCGCTGGCAATCTACTATCTCTTGCGGCTACCGCTGTTCCTTTTAATGAAGATGAAGACGGAAATAAATTGGTGTTTAGCGTTCCTTACTCGCAATATTTAAAAACAGAATTTGATTATATTAAGCATTGGGATTTATCAGAATCTAAAGTTTTAGCTTTTAGAAGCTTTATGGGTATCGCCATTCCTTATGGTAATTCTAATAGCATTCCGTTTTCTCGTAGTTATTTTGCAGGTGGATCCTATGACAACCGTGCCTGGAGCCCTTACACGTTAGGACCCGGGAAAACAGATAATTTAAATGATTTTAACGAGGCAAACCTTAAATTAGCCTTTAACCTTGAATACCGTTTCCCAATTGCTGGAAACATAAAAGGAGGGCTTTTTGCAGATGCTGGTAACATTTGGAATGTATTTGACAATGTAGAAAATACAGACGCTACATTTAATGGGTTTAGCTCCTTACAGGACATTGCATTAGGAACAGGTTTTGGAGTACGATATGATTTTACTTACTTTGTATTTAGAGTAGATTTAGGTTTTAAAACCTACAATCCAGCAGAAGAAATATCAAAAAGATGGTTTAGAGATTATAATTTCGCAAACTCTGTGTTACAAATCGGTATTAATTATCCTTTTTAAAATACAGGTATAACAACTAAAACGTTATCGCAAGAAAATAAGAGCCTCAGGTCGCTGTTTGCAGATAAAAAGAAGACACTCTCTTAAATATTTTATTACTTTTGTTATTCATTTTTTCATTTACTAATTCAAGAAATAAAAATTATGGCTCATAATATTAAACCAGGAGTTGCAACTGGAGACCAAGTACAAGAAATTTTCAACTACGCAAAAGAAAAAGGATTTGCTTTACCAGCAGTAAATGTTATTGGTTCTGACACCATTAATGCAGTTCTTGAAACAGCAGCAGAATTAAACGCACCAGTTATCATTCAGTTTTCTAACGGTGGCGCTCAATTTAATGCAGGAAAAAGCTTATCTAATGAAGGTCAGAAAGCAGCTATACAAGGTGCTATCGCAGGAGCTAAACACATTCACCAATTAGCAGAAGCATATGGTGTTAGTGTAATCTTGCATACAGACCACTGTGCTAAGAAATTATTACCTTGGATAGATGGACTTTTAGATGCTAGTGAACAACATTATAAAGAAACTGGAAAATCTCTTTTCAGCTCTCATATGATTGATTTATCTGAAGAGCCTCTTGAAGAAAATATTGCAATCTGTAAAGAGTACCTTACTAGAATGGCAAAAATGGAGATGACTTTAGAGATTGAATTAGGTATTACTGGTGGTGAAGAAGATGGTGTTGATAATTCTGATGTTGACGATTCTAAATTATACACACAACCAGAAGAGGTGGCTTATGCTTATGAAGAACTATCAAAAGTAAGTCCTAGATTTACAATTGCCGCTGCATTTGGTAATGTTCATGGAGTTTACAAGCCAGGTAATGTTAAATTAACTCCGAAAATTTTAAAAAATTCTCAGGAATACATCACTGAAAAATATAACGTAGAACACAACCATATTGATTTTGTTTTTCATGGCGGATCTGGTTCTACAGTAGAAGAAATTAGAGAAGGAATTAGCTACGGAGTTATAAAAATGAATATTGATACTGATTTACAATATGCATTTTTAGAAGGTATTCGTAACTACATCCAAGACAAAAAAGAGTTCTTACAAGGTCAAATAGGAAACCCAAATGGTGCCGATGAGCCTAACAAGAAATTTTACGATCCAAGAGTATGGCTACGTGAAGGTGAAAAAACATTTGTTACACGTTTGAAAAAAGCTTTTGCTGATTTAAACAACGTAGATACGCTGTAATTTACAGCCTAACTAACTCAATAAAATAGCCGTTTAACTAAACATTCAATGTATGTCGTCTTGGTTTAAAAGAAAAGAAAAAGGAATACAAACTGCAACGGAGGAAAAAAAAGACACCCCAAAAGGGTTGTGGTACAAATCGCCTACAGGTAAAATTGTTGAAGCTGATGAATTAGCTAAAAACTTTTATGTAAGTCCAGAAGACGATTACCATGTTCGTATCGGAAGTAAAGAGTATTTCGAAATTTTATTTGATGACAATAAATTTAAAGAGATTGATGCTAAACTAACATCTAAAGATCCTTTAAAATTTGAAGACACTAAAAAATACGCAGACCGCTTAAAAGCTGCACAAGCAAAAACAGGTCTAACTGATGCTGTAAGAACTGCTATAGGCAAATCTTACGGTAAGGATATTGTAGTTTGCTGTATGGATTTTGCTTTTATCGGAGGCTCTATGGGAAGTGTTGTCGGAGAAAAAATTGCGCGTGGTATTGATTATGCAATCAAAAAGAAATTACCATTTGTAATGATTTCAAAGTCTGGTGGCGCACGTATGATGGAAGCTGCTCTTTCATTAATGCAATTAGCTAAAACATCTGCAAAACTAGCACAGTTAGCAGACGCAGGTTTACCGTATATTTCACTATGTACAGACCCAACAACTGGAGGAACTACTGCTTCGTATGCAATGCTTGGCGATATTAATATTTCTGAGCCAGGTGCATTAATAGGTTTTGCAGGACCAAGAGTTGTAAAGGAAGCTACAGGTAAAGAATTACCTGAAGGTTTTCAAACTGCCGAATTTGTAATGGAACATGGTTTCTTAGATTTTATCGTACACAGAAAAAACTTAAAAAAGAAGATTAATCTGTATATTGATTTAATTCAAAATATTCCTGTTCGTAAAGAAGAAATGAAATCGGCTTAAAAATAGGTTAGCTACATGATACTGATCAATTTAGAAAAAGAGGAAGATTTAAAATTTCTCTTTTATAGAATAAGATTATCATAAAATAATTATATCTTTGCAAACTGGTTGAAAAATTCAATCATATACATAAAAATCATTTAAACATAATATTGGAATGTATTTAACTAAAGAAGGAAAAGCTGAGCTTTTCAAAAAACACGGTGGCGAAGAAAAAAACACTGGATCTGCTGAAGGGCAAATTGCATTGTTTACGCACCGTATTGAGCACTTAAGTCAACACTTAAGAACTAACCGTAAAGATTACAACACGGAACGTTCTCTAGTAATGTTAGTAGGTAAAAGAAGAAGCTTATTAGATTATTTAATTAAGAAAGATATTGTAAGATATCGTGAAATAATTAAAGAATTAGGTATTAGAAAATAATTTTCGAAGGGGGAAAGCTTAGCTTCCCCCTTTTTTAATACATTAAATTAGTTTTTGATGTATCTTTACAAGAAGTCCTTAAATAATAATTTAAGGCAGCAGACAAAAAGCTTGCATATAGTTTTTCATTGGTCACACCACTACAACAGCACAACAACTGTCCGTCTTAATTAAAGACAAAAAAGATCAAAGTTTAACTAACTTGTTAAGACAAGTTGCAAATCAATTTTATGATTCCAAAAGTATTTAAAGAGGTTATTGACCTTGGGGACGGTAGAGAAATTTCTATCGAAACTGGAAAATTAGCAAAACAGGCACATGGTTCTGTTGTTGTTCAATCTGGAAACTGTATGTTATTATGTACTGTAGTTTCTAATTACAAACAAAGCGATGTGGACTTTCTTCCACTTACTGTAGACTACAGAGAGAAATTTGCAGCTGCAGGTCGTTACCCTGGTGGTTTCTTCAAAAGAGAAGCAAGACCAAGTGATGGTGAGGTATTAACAATGCGTTTAGTAGACCGTGTTTTACGTCCTTTATTCCCAAAAGATTACCACGCAGAGACACAAGTGATGATTCAGTTAATGTCTCATGATGAAAATGTTATGCCTGAAGCTATGGCTGGTTTAGCTGCTTCTGCTGCAATCCAATTATCAGATTTCCCTTTTGAATGTGCTATCTCTGAAGCTAGAGTTGCTCGTGTAAATGGAGAATTTGTAATTAACCCAACCCGTGCTCAATTAGCAGAATCTGATTTAGAAATGATGATTGGTGCTTCTGCTGATTCTGTAATGATGGTTGAAGGTGAAATGGATGAGATTTCTGAGGAAGTGATGGCAGATGCTATCAAGTTTGCTCATGAAGCTATTAAAGTTCAAATTGCTGCTCAATTACGTTTAGCTGAAGCTTTTGGTAAAAAAGAAACTCGCGAATACGCTACTGCAGAAGTAAACGAAGAACTAGAAAAAAGAATACACGATTTAGCTTACGATAAATGTTATGCTATTGCTAAGAAGGGAACTTCTAAAGCAGAGCGTACGAATGCATTCGCTGAAGTAAAAGAAGAAGTAAAAGCATCTTTTACCGAAGAAGAAATGGCAGAATTTGGTCACCTTGTAGGAGGTTACTATAGAAAAGCTGAAAAAGAAGCAGTTCGTGAATTAACCTTAAGTGAAGGTTTACGTTTAGACGGTCGTAAGACTGACGAAATTAGACCAATCTGGTGTGAGATAGATTACTTACCGTCTACACACGGTTCTGCTATATTTACACGTGGGGAAACTCAAGCTTTAGCAACCGTAACTTTAGGTACTTCTAGAGATGCTAACAAAATAGATATGCCCTCTTTTGAAGGTGAAGAAAATTTCTATTTACATTATAACTTCCCTCCTTTTTGTACTGGTGAAGCTAGACCCCTAAGAGGAACTTCTAGAAGAGAAGTTGGTCATGGTAACTTAGCGCAACGTGGTTTAAAAGGAATGATTCCTAGTGATTGTCCTTATACGGTACGTGTTGTTTCTGAAGTGTTAGAATCTAACGGTTCTTCTTCTATGGCAACGGTTTGTGCTGGTACAATGGCTTTAATGGATGCTGGTGTTAAAATGAAACGTCCTGTTTCTGGTATAGCAATGGGATTAATTTCTGATGGTGATCGTTACGCCGTATTGTCTGATATTTTAGGAGATGAAGATCACTTAGGAGATATGGACTTTAAAGTAACTGGTACTTCTGAAGGGATTACTGCTTGCCAAATGGATATTAAAATTAAAGGCTTATCCTACGAAATTTTAGTGAATGCATTAAAACAAGCTCGTGATGGTCGTTTACATATTTTAGGCAAGATTACAGATACTATTTCTACTCCAGCTGAAGATGTGAAACCACATGCTCCAAAAATGGTTACGAGACGTATTCCTAACGAATTCATTGGTGCTTTAATTGGCCCAGGTGGAAAAGTTATTCAGGAAATGCAAAAAGAAACTGGAACTACTATTGTTATAAACGAAGATCCAGTAACTGAAGAAGGTATTGTTGAAATTTTAGGTGTAGGACAAGAAGGTATTGATGCTGTTTTAGCAAAAATAGATTCTATCTTATTCAAGCCTGAACTTGGTAAATCTTACGAAGTGAAAGTAATAAAAATGTTAGATTTTGGTGCAGTAGTAGAATATGCAGAAGCTCCAGGAAATGAAGTTTTATTACATGTATCTGAACTAGCTTGGGAACGTACAGAAAATGTTTCTGACGTTGTTAATATGGGAGATGTATTTGAAGTGAAGTATTTCGGTGTAGATCCTAAAACTCGTAAAGAGAAAGTATCTCGTAAAGCTTTATTACCAAAACCTGAAGGTTATGTAGCAAGACCACCAAGAGAGAGCAACGATCGTGGTCGTGACAATAGAGGTAGAGATAATCGCGGACGTGACAACCGTCAAGACGATAGAAAACCAAGAGGAGATAAAAAAGAAGATTAATTTTCAATCTTTCTCAAAATAATAAAAGCCCAATAATTAAGTTTATTGGGCTTTTTTAGTTTTAAAAACTAACTAGGTTTTAAATTGCCAATTAATAAACGGCAATGACCGTTTAGAATTCTTATTCCATAAACCTAATTGAAGACCTCTGAAATTAGTAGCAGAATTAAAAATACCAATCTGTAATCCAGTTCCTTTTTCAGAAATAAAATTAGCTGCACTTATTTGTAAGCCATTAAATGAGTTGGTAGAATTTCCGAAGAGAGTTCCTACCATAATTCCATTTCCGTGATATACATCATTACCACCGTAAGCAATCATTAATCCATTGCCACGCTCAATAGTATTTGTTACTCCTGCAACCGCTACCCCATTATGCTTTCTACTGTAATGTAAAAAAAGTGTCGTAGAAATTCCATTAACATCTATCTCCTCAAAAGAGCCAGTTGCAATATTAAGTCCGTTAATCTGCTGAGAAGCATTCCCTTTTAAAGTTTTAGAGGTCAGTAGCTAACTTCGTATCTTGATACTCAGTAAATATATTAAATTATGGATATTTTCAAGGGTCAAAATCTTCTAGAGTTCTCTGATTGCTTCAAAACGGACAATGATTGCAAAGAATATTTAGCAAATATTAAGTCTAAAACCCCTTTTAAATGTTCTAGATGCAATCATATAGCCTGTCAAACACGTGCTGATTTCTCTAGGCAATGTAATATTTGTAGACATACAGAATCCGCAACAGCAGATACATTATTTCACAAGGTAAAGTTTGGTGTTCGCAAAGCATTTTTTATTTGTTTTGAGATGGCTACAAGCACGAAAAGCTTATCTGCAAGTTATATGGGAGTACGTTACGGAGTAACAGAAAAAACAGCTAGACTTTTTATGCTTAAGGTCAGAGAAGCTATGTCTTCGAGTGGGAATAATCCTATGGACGGAGTTGTTCATGTAGATGAATTTGTTTTAGGGGGCAGAGAAGAAACAAAAGTTGGCAGAAGCTACAATGCTAAGAAAAAGAAGGCGGTTACAGCTGTTCAGCTTACAGAAGATGGAAAGGTAAAAAGAATGTATGCTATGAAAATAGATGATTTTTCAGCACAATCCTTACAATATATTTTTGTCAACCATATCAGCCGAAACGCAAAGATTACTACAGATAAATGGAGAGGCTATAGTCCTATTGCAAAGGCTTACGACATCACACAAATAGAAAGTAATGGAGGGTTAAATTTTAAAGCGCTTCATACAATGATACATCAGGTTAAATCTTGGATAAGAACAACTTATTCTTGGGTTAGTGACAATAATTTAAATAGATATTTCAATGAATTTTGTTTTAGAATAAACAGATCTCAAAGTAAAGCTACAATATTCAATAATCTTATTGTTAAAATGGTCAATAATGATAAAATCAATCAAGCTGAATTAATAAGTAATTAACTACTGACCTCTATAAAGTTTTATAATATTCTTCATTATACGTAGACAAAGGGCTTTTAGGAGCCATAAAGTAAAAGAAAGACAACGGAAAAGCCTCTACCCTTACTCCATAGGTTCTCACCAAAGAAGTATCATTAGTCAAATCTCTTGGCACAAACCCAAATGAAACACCTGCAATATCTACATCAGTATCATGCGTTGTCCATAATGGAGCTCTAAATTTTCTATTTTGCAGCTCATTTTGAGCTTGAACTTGACCACTTACCCAAAAAACAAAAACTATTAGAATATATTTCATAATTTTAAATGTTAGTTACGATCCAAAATTATTGCATATAACACAAATTAAATAGGTATATTCACATAAGTACAATATATTATTTGCGATAATCACAATTTTATGTTTCAAAAAGAACTACTTAATCATGTTCAGGAGATCTTACCTCCGAATGAATCTTTAATAGAAAGTATTGCGACAGCATTAGAAATTAGTTATGATGCCGCCCACAGACGCACTAGTTTAAAAAGTAAATTTTCTTTAGACGAAACAATTATTTTAGCAAAATACTTTAATCTGTCGCTAGATAGATTATTTGGTAGTGGTACATCAAATTTTGTAGTCGTAGAAAAAACAAATGGAATTAATAAAGAAGAAGAATTACAACAGTACTTTGAAGATTCTTATACTTCCTTAATCCCCCTGTTAAAGAAAAAAGATTGTAGAATCTTATATTCTGCGAAAGATATTCCTATTTTTTATAACCTTTCTAATGATGAATTAAGCCACTTCAAACTATTTGTTTGGTTAAAGCTTTTAGACAAAACATTTAACAATAAAGCATTTGAAGAATTTAGCCCAACGCTTTCATTAATACAAGCCGGCACTAAATTAGGCAGTTTGTACAACGACTTAAATATTACAGAAATATGGGACATTACAACCATAAACAGTACTTTAAAACAAATACATTATTATCACAAAGCGGGTATTATAACTACAGAAAGTGGCTTAATTTTATGCGAACAACTTAAAAAATTAATTCAAAAAATTGCAGAAAAAATTAATTCTACGACTACTAATTTCATGTTCTATTACAATGAACTTCATTTAATGAATAACACTATTTTAGTAACTGCTCCTAACTTAAAATCACTCTACGTACCATTTACACTACTCTCTTATTATAAGACAAATGACAGACATACTTGTGATCAAGCAGAAGCATTTATGATGCGACAGCTACAAATGTCAAAACTATTAAACAGTACAGGAGAAAAGGAACGGAACATTTTTTTTAATAAACTTTACGAAAAAATTGATGCTTTAAAAAACTTAATAAAGGCCACTCAACTCTTGGATTTTGAATAATACAACCTCAAAACAGGTATTTTATCCAAAAAAATCAAAATAATCCATCATGTTTGTAACATTTTTTATTTTTCAACGTATAATCTAATGCAGCTAATGCATAACAATATAATATTAGAAAGGAATATTTAGATGAGACAGCTAAAGATTACAAAACAGGTAACCAACAGGGAGACCGCTTCGTTAGACAAATATTTACAAGAAATTGGTAAGGTAGATTTAATTACCGCCGATGAAGAAGTAGAATTGGCACAACGAATAAAAAAAGGTGATCAAGCAGCTTTGGAAAAATTAACCAAAGCGAACTTAAGATTCGTGGTATCTGTTGCAAAACAATACCAAAATCAAGGGCTTACACTTCCTGATTTAATTAATGAGGGTAACCTTGGTCTTATTAAAGCCGCACAACGTTTTGATGAAACGCGTGGTTTTAAATTTATCTCTTACGCTGTTTGGTGGATTCGTCAATCTATCTTACAAGCATTAGCAGAACAGTCTCGTATTGTTCGTTTACCATTAAACAAAATTGGATCTATAAACAAGATTAATAAAACTTTTGCCTTCTTGGAGCAAGCGCATGAACGCCAACCTTCACCAGAAGAAATTGCAAAAGAATTAGATATGACTGTTGAAGATGTGAAACAATCATTGAAAAACTCTGGTCGTCACGTCTCCATGGATGCCCCTTTAATTGATGGAGAAGATTCTAACCTTTATGATGTATTACGTAGTGGTGAGTCTCCTAATCCTGACAGAGAGTTATTGCATGAATCTTTACGAACTGAAATAGAAAGAGCTTTAGAGACCTTAACACCAAGAGAAGCTGATGTTATTCGGTTGTATTTTGGACTTGCAGGTCAACATTCTATGACACTTGAAGAAATTGGCGAAACTTTTGACCTTACAAGAGAACGTGTACGTCAAATTAAAGAAAAAGCGATTCGTAGATTAAAGCATACGTCTAGAAGTAAAATATTAAAAACATATCTTGGCTAATACCTCCAAGCATAAATTACTGTAAAACTTTTCTAAATTGGAAATTTGGTACAAAAATTGTAATTTGTGAACTATAACAACAGTTATCATGACTGTTCGTTTTTTGATTGATGAATAAACTCCGGCTGATTACCGGAGTTTTTAATTTTAAAGATTTTTTCACTTAACTGATATTCAATTTCTTAATGCAAACTGAAAACAAACAAGAACAACCCAACAATCCGCTACACGGCGTAAAACTTAAAGACATCCTTGAGTTTTTAGTGGAAAAATATGGCTGGAAAGAAATGTCTTTGCAAATAAATATCAATTGCTTTAAAAGTAATCAGACCATAAAGTCTAGCTTAAATTTCTTAAGAAAAACACCTTGGGCTAGAGAAAAAGTAGAACATTTATACTTAAATTCGATTAAAAAATAATGCCTTTACATATTGTATTATTCGAACCTGAAATTCCTAATAATACCGGAAATATTGGGCGCTTGAGTTTAGCTTCTGGTAGTCACCTGCATTTAGTAAAACCGTTTGGATTTGAACTAAGTGACAAACGGGTAAAAAGAGCTGGATTAGATTACTGGCAACATATCTCTTTAACCATATATGATAGTATTGAAGATTTCTACCTAAAAAATTCGGATAAAGAATTCGTATACTTTTCTAGCCATGGAGATAAAACTCATTGGGATATTGATTTTAAAGACAATTTATTTCTAATTTTCGGGAAAGAATCTAAAGGGTTACCCGAAGAAATAACAGCACAGAACAGTAACAGTTTGTACAAAATACCTTTGCACAGTGATCATGTTAGAAGTCTTAACCTTGCAAATGCCGTAAGCATTGTTGTTTATGAAGGACTTAGACAGCTTAGCCTGTAAACTTGTTACAATTATAAAACCTATGAACTCATATCGTTTATAAACAGGTTTGATTTTATAGTTCCCCATCAAATTCACTATTTTTGTAGAAACAGAAAAGGACAGATTTCAAATGGGAAATATAATGATTGCACCGTCACTTTTGGCAGCAGACTTTGGAAACTTACAGCGCGATGTAGAAATGATCAACAATAGCAACGCAGATTGGCATCATATAGATATTATGGATGGTGTTTTTGTTCCTAATATCTCTTACGGAATTCCTGTGGTAAAAGCTATTGCAAAATATGCGACAAAACCGCTTGATGTACATTTGATGATTGTAGATCCCGATCGGTACATTAAAACCTTTGCGGAACTCGGTGCTACGAACCTATCTGTACATTATGAAGCATGTACACACTTGCACCGCACTTTACAAGCGATAAAAGCAGAAGGTATGAAAGCGGGCGTAGCATTAAATCCACATACCAACATCATGCTTCTTGAAGATACTATTAAAGATATTGATGTAGTTTGTATGATGAGTGTAAACCCAGGTTTTGGAGGACAGTCTTTTATTGAAAATACCTATGATAAAATCAGAGCATTAAAAGCTCTAATAGAGCGCAAAGGAGCAAAAACCCTTATTGAGATTGATGGTGGCGTAACCGATAAAAACGCAAAAGCTTTAAAAGATGCTGGAGCAGATGTATTAGTGGCTGGTAGTTTTATATTTAACAGCAAAGACCCCGTAAAAACAATTCAAGAATTAAAAGATATTGCAGGATAATGAAAAATTTTGATGTTGTTATTGTTGGCGGAGGCCCCATAGGAATAGCTTGTGGATTAGAAGCTAAAAAAAAAGGACTTAGTTATTTAATTATTGAAAAAGGACCCATAGTAAATTCCATTTTTCACTACCCTAGTAACATGCAATTTTTCTCTTCATCAGAAAAATTAGAGATAGATCAAATTCCTTTTATCAGCAAAGAGCCAAAGCCAAAAAGAGATGAAGCGCTAGAATATTACCGTAGAATTGTAACCAGCAACATGCTTAACATTCATCTTTTCGAAAAAGTTAAAAATGTAGTAAAAACTGATACCTCTTTTGAAATCACTACAAATAAGAAAAGTTATACTGCTACAAAC
Organism: Cellulophaga algicola DSM 14237; assembly: GCF_000186265.1. Lineage (NCBI taxonomy): Bacteria > Pseudomonadati > Bacteroidota > Flavobacteriia > Flavobacteriales > Flavobacteriaceae > Paracellulophaga > Paracellulophaga algicola. The sequence goes on along the minus strand of NC_014934.1, from coordinate 2,549,050 downwards.
GTTGTGATTGCAACAGGTTTTTATGACTTACCAAATACCTTAAACATTCCTGGAGAGCAGTTAGAAAAGGTTAAGCATTATTATGACAATCCGCACTATTACGCACAACAAAAAGTTGCGGTAATCGGCGCTAGTAATTCTGCCATAGATGCTGCTTTAGAATGCTATAGAAAAGGTGCTGAAGTAACTTTAATTATTAGAGGTACTGAAGTTGGCCAACGTGTAAAGTATTGGGTTCGTCCAGATATCATCAATCGCCTTGAAGAAGGTAGCATTTCCGTATTTTATAATGCTACATTAAAAGAAATTGAGCATGATAAAATATTAGTTACTACCCCTGAAGGCGTTAAGACTATTGAAAACGATTTTGTTCTAGCACTTACGGGATACAAACCCAATTTTGAATTTCTTGAAAATCTTGGTGTTGCCTTATCCGACGATAACAAAAGATTACCAAATTACGATCAAGAGACCATGGAAACTAACGTTCCTAACTTATACTTAGCTGGTGTTATTTGTGGCGGAATGGAGACTCACAAGTGGTTTATAGAAAACTCTAGAGTTCATGCCAAAATGATTATGGATTCTATTTTGAAAAAATAAAAACTAGTAACTCATTACAAATCACGGAATTCAGGGAGTACATCCTTAAAGAAAGTTAGTAGTTTTATAGTCTTTAAAAATTGAATGTATAGATTTCAATTTTTAATAGTAATCCTAAATTATGCATTTAAATTATCGCAGTTTCTCTAACCAATCTCTTTTATTATTTTTTAGTTTATTATTTTTAAATACTGCGATAGGTTTATCTCAGGGGAAAGAGATAGAAAAAGAGAAAGAGAAAGACACCTCCAATATAGCACCAATGATCTATTTTGGATGGGCGCAGAGAACAACTCCAAAATCACTTGAACCCTATTATAAGGAATTAAAAACGGCTGAATATGGTGTACAACGATTTTCAATTATAGATCAACTATTAGACTTTCATATTAGAAAAACAAATACAGATTCTGTTGTACATTATGCTAACTTATATTTAAAAGAGGTTAACAACTGGAGTCAGACTCCAAAAATAAAAGAAAGATTTTCCTCTAAAGCCAATTATTATTTAGGAAAAGGTAATATAATGAATGGCTTGTATGACAATGCTGTGAAATGGTTTCTACAAGGATTACAAGAAGCCGAGGAAACTAATTATACAGAGTTTAAGTACAAGCACAAGCTTGGACTAGCGCAAAGTTATATCTCGCAAGGCAATATAGATAAGGCAATTGGCTTACTAGAAAAATCTCTTTCAGAATTTACACCCGAATTCCCTTCTTTAAAAACGCAGAATTACATTTTACTAGGAAAAGCCTATAGGTTTAATAACGACTACATTCAAGCTCAGAACTATTACGACAAAGCATCTAAAGTATCTAATACTCTTGATGATGAAGAAACATTACTTACTATTCGTTTAGAAATTGCCAAACTAAAAGAAGCGCAAAATGATTTTAAAGGAGCATTTCCCGAATATGAAACCACGAGAAATGAAGCTAAAGAAAAGGGTTTTGATGCTATTTACTTTGAAGGCTCTCTTTTAATTGCGCGACTTTTTTACAAACAAGGCTTTTATGACATAGCAGTATTGGGTTTATCTACGGCATATATTAACGCTATAGACAGCGATAATCTCCAGTTCCAAAGAGAGTCTTTAATTATACAATCGCGCTGCTTTCAAGAACAAAATGATTATGAAAATGCTTATGCTTCCATGACACAACTTTTTAGAGTTATCGGTGAGATTAACGAAAGGCAACAAAAAGCCATTATCAAAGAATTGGAAGTGCAATATGAAACTTTAGAAAAAGAAAAAGAGATAAATACACTAGAAGAAGATAAGCTTCTAAAAGAAGCAGAATTAAGTCGTCAAAAAACAATTAAAAATGCTTTTTTAATCGGCTTTTTAGTTATTCTAATTCCGATTATCGCCTTACTTTTCGTGTATTACCAAAAATTACAAACCCAGAGCGAACTTTCTAAAAAACAGGAAGAAATAAATACGCAAAAAGTAAAATCTCTAATCCAAGAGCAAGAATTAAATTTAATCAAGGCAGCTGTAGAGGGGCAAGATGAAGAACGAAAACGTATTGCTCAAGAACTACATGATAGCATTGGTGGTAACCTCGCAGGTATAAAACTGCAGCTCTCTAGTTTGGCAAAAGATTCTGATGCTTTAAAAACAATCAATACTCAAATAGACGAAACTTACCAATTGGTTCGCGATATATCGCATACGCTAATTCCTAAAAAGTTCAAACAAAATGCATTTACTGATTTGGTACAAGAATTTGCAAATTCTATCTCAAGAACCAATACCATTCAAGTAGCTTTTCACCCACATCCAAAAGAAAATATCAATAAAATTGATGAAAAAATTCAGGTAGAGCTTTTTAAAATTCTTCAAGAATTAATGACAAATACACAAAAGCATGCGAAAGCAAAAAATGTAGATATTCATCTAAATCTTATCGGTGACGAACTATCTTTACTCTTTGAAGATAATGGAAAAGGATTTAATACGTTAGAAAAGGAAACGGGTATTGGTCTAAAGAATATTACCAGTAGAATAAAAAAATTAAAAGGAACCCTACATATTGATTCTTCTGAAAATAGAGGAACTGTAATTGCCATAGAGATTCCCGATTTAAAAAAAACAGTACATGAACTATAATCTAATTATTGCTGACGATCATAAAATGTTTATTGATGGTTTAATCAGTATTCTAAATGAAGCTCCTGAATTTTCTGTGATTCTTACCGCTAAAAACGGAGCTCAAGTCGAAAAATATTTAAGCATCAATAGTGCCGATAATATTCATTTACTAATAACGGATTTAACGATGCCTGAAATGGGAGGTATTGAATTAAACAAAATTGTAAAAAGCAAATATCCTTCTTTAAAAACGCTTGTGGTTAGCATGCATATTGATGGAATGATGATTGACAAACTCATCAAAAACAATGTGGACGGTTATGTACCAAAAAATGCTGAAAAAGAAGAATTGCTAACCGCTATACGCAGTATTATAAAAGGAGAGAAATATTTTTCTCCAGAAATAAAGAAAGCCTATACGGATGCGATGTTCGAGAATAAGAAAATGGAAGAAATTTCTTTAACCGATAGAGAAAAAGAAGTTTTAAAACTGATTGCCGAAGAAAATACGACTCAAGAAATTGCTGATAAATTATTTTTAAGCAAGCATACTATAGAAAGTTATAGAAAAAATCTAATTTCAAAACTAAACGTAAAAAACCTAGCAGGTTTAACTAAGCATGCTTTAAAAATGGGACTTCTAGACGAATAAAATCGAATTAGGAAATAAACATCTTTCTATTATTAATTACCTATCCCTGAAAACAGGGAGTATCAATTTCACTTTTTAAGGTGTAAAAAAAATAGAGCAATCGCTTGATCTTTGTATTGAACAAACAACAATACAATGATGATGAACAAACTTATTTTAATAGCACTTACTACCTTATTCTTTTCTTGCTCTAATGACAAGAAAACTTCAGAAACATCTAAGCAAACTGCTATTATTAAATCCGATTTACTATTAACGAATAGCGCTGTAAAATCATTCTCTGGTCAAAACAACACAGATACGCTAACCATCCTAATAAACGGAAAATCTCTTTTACAAAGTACTGCTACTTTAAAAGTAACCAATGATAAAGGAGAAGAATTACTTTGTGACACGCTAGCTACTACACGATTATTAAACCCAGAATATAGAACTGCAAATTCTGCCTTAAAAGATGCGCAAATTAGAGAAACTGTTTCTACTTTGTTTACAACAAACGAATACCTAAAATATTTCAAGCAAAAAGAAATTGCTAGCAATCAAGTCCAGTAATTAACCTTTAATTTTAGTCGTTATGATCATTTACGGTACGCGCTCAGCACATTTACATTCAGTACAAAAAACAACCCCTGTTTGCCCTAATTGCGAAGAAAAAGGAACTTTATTGATTAGTGTTTATAGAAAACATGCACATATTTTCTGGGTTCCAATTTTCCCTTTAGGAAAGTCTGGTGCATCGCATTGCAAAAATTGCAAACAAGCATTACGTTCTAATGAAATGCCTGAACCTTTAAAGAAAGAATATCAAATAATTAAAAAAGAAACCAAAGGTCCAATTTGGCAATTTTCTGGTGTATTCATCGCATTTTTCTTTTTAATCTTTGCGGGATTCACAAGTCAGAATAATAAAAAATTAGAACAAGAATATTTGAATCAGCCAATGGCTGGTGACGTATATGAATATAGAGTTGCCAATAAGCAGTTTTCTACTATGAAAGTAATCCAAGTAGATAGTGATAGCCTTTTTATTGCACTAAATGATTTTGAAATTAGTGAAGCATCCCGAATTTACAAAATAGACTCCCCAGAAAATTATCCTGATGTAGTCTATGGGTTTTCAAAAAAAGAAATTACAGCTATGTATAGTAGTGGCAAAATTTTTGACATCAACAGAAACTAATATAGACTACTTTAAAATAGCACTTAAAATAGCAGGCACACTATCTAAAACAGTTGAATCTGTTTTAATCGTTGCCGGGACAATCCCTTGTAGCGAATCTATTGGCACCGGTAATTGTGACCATATTTTTAGTGAATCTTGAATTCTTAAGTTTTGGATATAGAGCGTGTCTGTTTTCGCAAATTCAAAAGCTTCTTTAGCATTCATTTCTAAGTATGGCGGACAAGGAAAATGATCAAAGTCGTATTTAAAATTAGTCAAAATAGGTCTCTTCCAAGTGCTTAAATCATGAAACACGGAGCCTACCATAGGCAAAGCCGTATTTGAACCTGACCCCATTCTTGTGGTTGAAAATTGTACTCGTTTATCATAAGTACCTACCCAAGCTCCAACAACCAGTTCTGGCGATGCTCCAATAAACCATCCATCTCCGTTATTTTGTGTGGTACCTGTTTTTCCAATTAAATTATACGGAATCCCATAGCCCATTAATCGTTGTGCTGTTCCATTTGTAACGACACCCTCCATCATTTTTTGGAGTTGTTTTACATGAGTGTACCCTGCAACGCGCCCTTGGTATTCTGGTTTAGCTTCAAATACAACAGCACCGTCTTCGTTTATTATTCGCTCTATCGTAAAAGGCTTTATCTTATTACCTCCGTTAGAAATACTAGCATAAGCTGTCGCCATTTCTAAGAGACTAATATCTGCCGTCCCTAAAACAATAGAAGGAACCTCTGGAAGCTGTGCTTCTACACCCATTTTTTTCGCCTGAGCTAAAACACGTTCTACCCCAACTTTTAACTGTATGTTTACAGAAACAGTATTGACTGAATTTGCTAGTGCGCCATGCATACTGTAACTACCACCATACCCACCAGCAGCATTCCTAGGCTGCCAATCTTCATATTCTGCATAAGTAACCAAATTATTATTATAATAACTACACACGTCTTGCCCCGCTTCTAGAGCAGCTAAATAAGTTATAGGCTTAAATGTAGATCCTACCTGACGTGGTGTACGTATATTATCTGTTTGACTAAAACCATAATCAATTCCGCCAACATACCCCATTATTCTCCCAGAAGTACTGCTCATTACGAATAAACTTGCATGCAATCTATTGATACTTTTTGCTATAGAATCTTCTAAAGACATTAACTTAAGCTCATAGCCTTTACCAACTTCCCAATAGTTTCTTTTTTTCTTTTCTTTCACAAACAAAGCAAGTTCCTCATCACTTTTACCTTCCGCTTTTAACTTTTTAACCTCTTTTGTTTGATCTGTTAATATCTTAAGTAATGCTTCTTTACCTCCTTCTGTCGTAGCTGCATCCCAATATTGATCCATCAATTTTTGTAAATTTTCAATCTGACGATTCAATGCTTTTTCTGCATATTCTTGAATTGATGTATTTAAAGTAGTATACACACTTAGACCATCTGCCTCCAAATCATAAATATGACCATCTTCTGCAGGATTTTCTGCGGCCCACGCAGCAAATTCTTCTGCCACTAAATCTTTAAAGTAAGAAGAAAAAGAAGAGGTCTTTTTAGGCAATTGATAGTCTAAAACCAAAGGTTTTTTAGCCGCTTCTTTTTCGGCCTCTGTTATATAGCCATATTTTGCCATTTGGCTTAATACAACATTTCTACGATTGGTTGCTCTTTCAGGATTTATTCTAGGATTGTAGTAAGACGGCGCCTTTAATACTCCTACCAAAGTGGCACACTCTTCTAAGGATAGTTTTTCGGGGGGCTTGTTAAAAAAACGATAGGCTGCTTTTTCTATACCATAAATATTTTCTCCGAAAGAAACGGTATTAAAATACAACAACAGTATCTCATCTTTACTATAGATACTTTCTAAACGTTTAGCAATAAATAACTCCCTGATTTTATTTATAGGAGTTGAAAGAAAAAATCGCTTCTGTCTCCCAAAAATATTCTTTGCAACTTGTTGTGTTACGGTACTACCACCACCAGCGTTTTGACCTAACAGAATAGATTTTATAAACACCCGACCATAACTTTTATAGTCTATCCCTCCGTGGGTATAAAAACGGCTATCCTCTGTAGCTACTAAAGCATCTTTTAAATATTTTGAAATTTGAGTACTATCTGCATTAGATCTATTTTGAAGAAAATAATACCCTATCGGTTCGTTATTTGATGCATAAATAGTAGAGGTAACTGGGTTTTCTAACTGCAAGAGATATTCTTTTGTTGGTAGTTTACCAAAAGCTCCAAAGTAAATAAGAATTAAAAAAAAAGCAGAAAACAAAAAGCCAATACCTATTAAATAAAAGAAACTTTTAAAAGGGTGTTTTCGGAGAAACTTGAATACTGTTTTAGCTTTAGTAACTATTGTGTTTTTCAAGTTTATAATTTTTTCCATAGGCTTTGTTAGTCGCTACACTAAAAAAATTGAGCGCGCAAAAATAACTTTTTTTAATCACCTGCATACCAATAGTCTAAAATACTATTGTTCATCTGCTTACGACCATTAAAATATGTACGGAATATACAAAAAATGATTAACCAATAGCATTTAAAACAAAAAACCATTGTTTCTCAACAATGGTTTTTAAGGAATAACAAACTAAAATTAAGCCACTTGCTTAACATTACTTTCTAAAGTAATTAGCTGATTAATCAGCATTTTCCACTTCTCGATTCTTTTAACCTCAAAATCTTCTGAATAGTTAAGTGTTTCATCATAAAAATTAAGTTCAAAATACTGACCTGACTTCAAGGTTATTTTCAGATCCAGTTTTTCTAAATGTGAATCTTTTTTATTTTTTACTTTGAAGAATTTTCTTTGCTCTAAAATCATGCAATCTTTTACAGAAGAAATGGCTACCACGCGCTCATAGGTTTCTTTTTCTGAGAATTTCAAGAACACTAATTTTTGTTTATTTTCATCGATTCCGATGTATGCATTTCCCCAAAGCTCACTCTGAGAGATTGTTAATTGATTTTTTGTGTTTAATGCTTTTGCTGCTTCTTCAACTTTTTTAGAAGTAGACTTCCCTGACATGTTAAATAAAAAGAAGGGAATAAAAATTATGCCTACTAAAACTAGACATATGGTTATAACTGAAGTATCCATGTTATATTTTGTTTTTAAAATGATGATAGAAAAGAGCTCTTAAATCTTTGTATCCAATTTTTAATACAGCTTGATTTAATGCACTCCATAAAATACCAGCAACAACTCTTGTGGTGCTAGTCCATAAAAATCATTTAAAAACTAAGGAAAGGAATGAAATTGATAGGCAATCTGATGTGTATCAAATTTAAGATCTATAAAACCGCTAGAAGAAATATATAATAAAGCGATTTGATTTTTGCAAATACATAAATTTTCTAATGGATTTAAAGAAGATCCAAAAACTAAATTTACGGTAATGTCCGGATTGGAAGAAGTCGTATTTTCCCAAAGAACATTAAGTGCATCTACATTGATCGTAACTCTATCTTGTAGTGCAGTTTGGTCAAGAATAATAGCTACATCTAAATTGTCATGCTTCGCTTGGAATTCAACAGCCGCATACGACCCTTGAAAACTGCTACATAACAGTATAAATAATAAACTCTTAAACCACAACATCTTGCTCATCTAAAAAGATAAATTTAATGTACTTATAAAAATACAAAGGTACACTAATATTTAATCTACAATCTTTTTTATAATTCCTTTAACGAAACAATTATTCTCCTACATTTACGCGATTTTTTTAGAAAAGATATTATTTTAATTCCTATATTAAATGAATGAACTTATAATTTGTTTGGGTTTTTTTATTGCTGCCTATTCTGTTATTGCAAATGATGTTATACAAACACTGGGAACTTTTATTTCATCAAATAGTAAAACAAAATGGTGGTATCTATGGGCTTTTGCAGGCACCATATTAACACTAACCTTATTTTTTGGATGGTATACTAACCATGGCGATGTTTCTTTTGGCCGCTTATCTCTAATACCTCTGCCGAACCCTTTACCTTGGTGGTATCTTCTTGCGCCATTAAGTTTATTAATCATTACTAAATTTGGCATTCCTGTGAGTACCACATTTATGATTTTGAGTGTATTCTCTTCTGGACAATTAATTGAGAAAATGATTTTTAAATCTATCTTTGGCTATGTTCTTGCCTTTGTAGCAGCATTACTACTATACCTGATTATTGCTAAGAAATTAGAATCCAAAGCCGCGATCCGTTTAATGGATAAAAAGAAGCAGAAACCCTATTGGCTAGTTGCACAGTGGTTTTCTACAGGCTTTTTATGGTCACAATGGTTAATTCAGGACTTCGCCAATATTTTTGTCTTTTTACCACGCCAATTAAGCATTTATGAATTAGGAGTATCCCTTATTGTTATTTTAAGCATCATGGGATACATCTTTAATGTAAAAGGAGGAAACATACAGAAGATTGTAAATCAGAAATCTAACACACAGCATATTCGCTCTGCAACGATTATAGATGCTTGCTACGGAGTATTACTTTACCTATTTACCATTTTAAATGATGTTCCTATGAGCACCACTTGGACATTCGTAGGTATTTTAGCAGGTAGAGAGATTGCCATAAAATATCTTTTAGAGAAAAAACAACTAAAAACAACCTATACTCTTATCATCAAAGATTTAGCAAAAGTGAATATAGGGCTTATGATAAGTATTTTGATTGCGTACTTGATTCAGTTTTTAAAAGCATAATTTATATTTATTGGTATTTACCGTTTTCAAACGTCAATACTTGATCTTGATTTGTAATCTTTTCTTCTTCAACGCAATCACCGTTTGCAGCTTCTTTTCTAGTTGTTGTTCTCACAGTGCTTTTTACTAAAATATCAAAATAGCCATTTGTTTTTGTTTCCTTAAGGATTAACACTTTTTCAACGCCACTTAGGTCTGCTTCGCATTCTGAGTCCACTTCGCCCCCATAGCTCATCATTTCAAAATTTTTCAAAACCTGTTTTAGGGTATTATTTTCATCAAAAAATAACGAAATTGTTTCATGACTATACGGATTCGGATGTGAGTTATTGTAATAATAAACCCGAATACCAAAAGCGTTTCGGGTATCTGAAATATCATAAGGAGCCGTATCAATCTTTATTTCCGCCAATCTAACGGCATCTGAATACCACTCGTTCGTTAATGAACCTTCAAAATATCTGGATTTTATTTTCCCTGTATTAGTTTCTATAATTAGAATATGGCTATTAAGCTCAAAATAACCTTCCTCTTCTTGGACAATTTCTGGAATAACAACAATCGTTTCTTCCGGATTATTAGGCTGTACTTTAGCTACCACTAGATCCGTTTTACATACAGACAAATCTAAATCTAGCTGATGTAGTAGCGTCTCTAAATGAGTTATTTCTTGAGAAGCAACAAATCCAGAATAAAAGAAAACTAAAAGTATAACAAAACGTTTTATAATACCCTTGAAAAAATATGCTCGTTTAATCATATATTTTATTTCGTGTTTTCATTTTAAAGAATTCAAGATACTAATATTTATCTTACCCCAAAAAAGGTCTTTTAAGATTGAACTCCGTTAATCCCTTAAACTCCGCTTTGAAAATAGCGAGTTCCGTAAATATATACGCAAAACAAAAATCGATAATTCAAGAAAAACGAATTAGGGATGAACTGCGTTGCTCCCTTAAAGCTCCGCTTTGAAAATAAAAAGTCTCACAAAATATACCCAAGCAAGCATTAAAACTATATTCAACATTTTCACGAATAAGGGATGAACTGCGTTGATCCCTTAAAGCTCCGCTTTGAAAATAAAAAGTCTCACAAAATATAGGCAAGCAAGCTTGTATATTTTGTGAGACTTTTTATTTATTCGTGACCGCGAAGGGATTCGAACCCCCAACCCTCAGAGCCGAAATCTGATATTCTATCCAGTTGAACTACGCAGCCGTTATTATTTTTTTTTAAAAATTCTCTGCCATTTCCGGTTTTGAAATATTTTATTCTTTACCACTTTTTAACATATACATAGTACTTCATACCTATACTTGGTATTCCCTGCCTGCCGGTAGGCGGGTATCCAGTTGAACTACGCAGCCGTTATTATTTTCTTTAAAAATTCTCTACCGCTTCCAGTTTTGAAATATTTTTCTCTTAGTATAGCCTCTTCCCTTGTTTCAAATACTTCAAAATAAACCAATCTCCAAGGAATAAACCCTTTGGTTGATTTAGTTTTTCCTGAATTATGTTCTTTAATTCGCTTATCTATATCTACAGTATGTCCTTTATACCATCTTTGATCTTTCTTACTTTCTAACACATAAACATAGTACTTCATACCTACACTTGATATTCCCTGCCTGCCGGCAGGCAGGTATCCAGTTGAACTACGCAGCCGTTATTATTTTTTTTTAAAAATTCTCTGCCATTTCCGGTTTTGAAATATTTTATTCTTTACCACTTTTTAACATATACATAGTACTTCATACCTATACTTGGTATTCCCTGCCTGCCGGTAGGCGGGTATCCAGTTGAACTACGCAGCCGTTATTATTTTCTTTAAAAATTCTCTACCGCTTCCAGTTTTGAAATATTTTTCTCTTAGTATAGCCTCTTCCCTTGTTTCAAATACTTCAAAACAAACCAATCTCCAAGGAATAAACCCTTTGGTTGATTTAGTTTTTCCTGAATTATGTTCTTTAATTCGCTTATCTATATCTACAGTATGTCCTTTATACCATCTTTGATCTTTCTCACTTTCTAACACATAAACATAGTACTTCATACCTACACTTGATATTCCCTGCCTGCCGGCAGGCAGGTATCCAGTTGAACTACGCAGCCGTTATTATTTTCTTACTATGCTAATTTCTTTTTTACGATCATAGAAATAGTTTTACCGTCTGCTTGACCTGCAAGCGCTTTGGAAACCATACCCATAACTTTACCCATATCTTTCATACCCTCTGCACCAGTAGCTTCAATAGTCTGTAATACTACTTTTTCTATCTCTTCTTCAGTTAACTGCTCTGGTAAGAACTTTTCTATAATAGCTACTTGAGCCAATTCTGGGGCAGCCAAATCTTCTCTTCCTTGTTCATTGAAAATAGCAGCACTATCCCTACGTTGCTTTACTAATTTCTGAACTAACTGAATTTCTGCATCTTCTGAAATAGCTTCTCCCGAACCAATTTCTGTTTGCATCAATAATAACGCAGATTTAATTGCTCTTAACGATTCTAAAGCTACTTTATCTTTAGCTTTCATCGCTGTTTTAATCTCGGTCATTACCTGATCCTGTAAGCTCATAACATTTTATTTTAGCGGCACGAAGATAAAAAAAATAAACCCAAAAATACTGTGTATTTCTGGGTTTATACAATTCTTAAAAAACAAAAGTTAATCTACATTATCATGTAAAAAAGAATTGTTTGTTCTTATTTGAATATCATCATTACTATCTTCACTTAATGATGTTCTAGATATTTTGTTTTCTCTATTCACTTCATTTAAATGAACTCCCTGACGTTTGTACGCTGGGTGCTTTTCTATTTCATCAATATGCTTAGCATTATTGTTTTGAAATTTATAATTGAAGTCTTTTAATTTACGCTTTCTTTCTTCAGACCTACTTCTAAGAAGCTCTTCTAAAGGCATATCCATAGGATCTACATGAGCAGCTTCTTCTACATGCTTAGTTTCCTTTTCAACTGTTTTTTGCTCAAAACGCATTTCTTCTTCTATAACCTTAGGTGCTACTTTTTCTGCTTTAGACTTAGCTTCATTAAGTTTCCCCTCTAGCTCCATATAATCATCAAGACTATAGCGTTTTTCACCTTCTTTATTATATTCTACTACCGGAATGACTTCAATAGGATCTTTTACATCCATATCTTTAACTTCATCATCCAAAGAAAACAGAACAACGTTCTCTCTCTTCTTTTCTTTAGTTTTTTCTACCTCAGAGCCATCAAAACTAAATAGAAATTGATCATCTTCTATTTTTGTTGAAGAAACAGTAATTGGAGCAATAACCTCAAAATCATCAATCTTAGCTTTTGAATCTACTATAATAAAATCATCACCTACATTTTCAGCAATTACTTCATCATAGAATACATTAAAATTCTTAATATAGCTTGAAGTCGGAATCAAATCCATCTCTGGCTTATCTTCTTTTAAAACATGCTTTACTACTTTAGGCTCTTCTTTTACTTTTTCCTCTTCTTCTTCGACCAACTGAAAAACTACATTCTCTGAACCCATTAACAATTGTTCTGCCTTTTGACTATCTTCAAGTGTATGGATTATTTTTTTAGATTCTGTATTTACAATAGTATCCTGTTGGTCTATATTAAAACCCGTAGCGATCACGGTTACAGCAATTGCTTCCCCCAGTGTTTCGTCTTCACCAACACCCATAATGATGTTTGCGCTATGACCCGCTTCATTTTGTATATGATCGTTGATCTCTCCTATTTCGTCAATAGTGATTTCTTTAGTACCGGAAACAATTAATAATAATACATTCTTAGCTCCAGAGATTTTATTATCATTTAACAATGGTGAATCTAAGGCACTCATTATAGCTTCATTTGCTCTATTTGAACCTGATGAAGTTGAAGACCCCATGATTGCTGTACCACTATTAGAAAGTACAGTTTTAGCATCACGTAAATCAATATTTTGCGTATAGTGATGTGTTATAACCTCTGCAATACCTCTAGCAGCTGTAGCTAAAACTTCATCTGCTTTAGAGAAACCTGCCTTGAAGCCTAAGTTTCCGTAAACCTCTCTTAATTTATTATTATTTATAACGATAAGAGAATCTACATTATTACGTAATTTTTCAATCCCTGCTTGCGCTTGCTTGGTTCTCATTTGACCTTCAAACTGAAAAGGAATTGTAACAATACCAACCGTAAGGATATCCAGTTCCCTAGCTTGTTTTGCTATCATTGGTGCCGCACCTGTTCCAGTACCACCGCCCATTCCTGCAGTAATGAAAACCATTTTAGTGTTGGTACCCAACATATTTTTTATTTCTTCCATACTCTCAATAGCAGACTGCTCTCCCACTTCTGGGTTTGCGCCAGCACCAAGACCTTCAGTTAAGGAAACCCCTAATTGAATTTTATTCGGTACTGTACTATTATCAAGCGCTTGGGAATCTGTATTACAGATAATGAAATCAACGCCATTTATTCCCGCCAAATACATGTGGTTAATTGCATTGCTTCCGCCACCACCTACCCCGATGACTTTTATTACATTACTTTGATTTTTGGGCAAATCAAAGGAAATACTTCCAAATTCGTTATCGTTACTCATACGTTCTGTATTACTGGTTATACTGTGTTCTCGTGCTTTTTTTATTCTGCGTTATCCAAAAAATCTTTCAACTTATCTGACCATTTGTCAAATATAGATTTACGTTCTCTTTGGACTTCCGGTTTTACTACTGTAGTTTCTGCTTCAGTAGCTTCATCATTCATTTCATTTTCTGGCAATTGAGTCTGCAGTTCTTCTTCCTCAGCCTCAATTGCCTCACTCTTAGCTTTAGTTTTCAATGCGTTCATTAAAAGCCCTACTGCTGTTGCATATAACGGACTCGCAATTTCCTCATCAGAATCTCCTGCTAAATGTTCGTTTGGATAACCAATTCGGGTATCCATACCTGTAATATATTCTACCAATTGTTTTAAATGTTTCAACTGGCTGCCACCACCCGTTAATACAATCCCTGCAATTAATTTTTTCTTTTGTTCGTCATGACCATAATTCTTGATCTCGACATATACTTGTTCTACAATTTCCACAACTCTTGCATGGATAATTTTAGACAAATTCTTTAGCGTTATTTCCTTAGGCTCTCTTCCTCGTAATCCTGGAATAGATACTATTTCGTTTTCTTTATTCTCTCCTGGCCATGCAGAACCAAACTTAATCTTAAGCAACTCTGCTTGCTTTTCAATGATAGAACAACCTTCTTTGATATCTTCCGTAATTACATTTCCACCAAATGGAATTACCGCTGTATGGCGAATAATGCCATCCTTGAAAATTGCTAAATCTGTAGTACCACCACCTATATCAATCAAAGCAACACCTGCTTCTTTTTCTTCTTGACTTAATACCGCATTTGCAGATGCCAATGGTTCCAACGTAATACTGCCTAAATCTAAGCCTGCACTTTTAATACAACGTCCTACATTTTTAATAGAAGATACTTGACCTACAACTACATGAAAATTAGCTTCTAAACGAGCGCCGTACATTCCCATTGGTTCCTTAATCTCTGCCTGACCATCAATTTTATATTCTTGAGGTAAAACATGAATAATTTCCTCACCAGGAAGCATAATTAATTTATATACTTGATTACATAACTTATCTACATCGTCCTCATTGATTACCTGTTCAGAATCATCTCTTGTAATGTAATCACTGTGTTGCAAACTACGGATGTGCTGCCCTGCTATACCTACTACTACCGAACCAATTTTTAATCCTGAATTAGATTCCGCTTGTTCTACAGCTTGTTGAATTGATTGTATGGTTTGTGTGATGTTATTCACAACACCTCTATGCACCCCAAGACTTTTAGATTTTCCAATCCCTAAAATCTCAATCTTCCCATACTCATTCTCCTTACCGATTATGGCAACTATTTTGGTAGTCCCAATATCTAAACCAACTGAATATTTACCTTGTTCCATATCTTAAATTTTGGTGCACACTACTTGATTATTATACTCTAAGCTCACTAAACTATATTGCGCAAGCGAATTATCTTTTTGCCCTTTTTTATAAAAAGCTCTGAACTTGTTAAACTTCTGACTTAACTCTTCTGCTTTTCCTAGGTTTACGACAAAACTTTCTGTTCTAAATTTTAACTGATATTTTTGGTTTTTTAATACCTGTACACCAATTACGTTTTTACGCAAAAAATCCTCTCCGTTTACATAGTTCAATATATAATATACTTCTCCCAAGCTATCCTCCGTTATATTTCCTGTTATAACAGGAACCCTTGCGGAATGATTTCTAGACAGCGGCATATGCTTTCCTTCATCATCAAGATAATATATTGTACTACTTTCCACACGACCAATGGGGTTACGTTGCGCGATTTTCGTCGTCAACTTACCATTTACCGTGAGGTAGACTTGAGCTTTTTTAACCATTTCGTTGGCCTCAATGGCCTTTTCCATAGTATTCAAAACTAAATTTTCTTTAGGTACAATATCAAACCCTTGAAAACTTTGTATTAACAATTTATTAACCATACCCGTAGTCATGTATAAATTATTATCATCTGTAAAGGTTACATCGAGCTCTGAAATTGGTTTTTTACTATTCCTAATATTAGAAAATGCAAAAAGCCCCGTTACCGTAAGCAATAAAATTATTGCTTTTACAATGTTCCAATTAATTTTCATTTGCTATAGCTTTTTGAATTTTTACAACTTCTAAACCTATATCACCAGCACCCATAACTATTAATACTTCTGGAGCTTGTTTTTGTATCTCTGTAATTAATTCTGATTTCTGTACTAATTTTTTATTCTGACTATTTATCTTTTGCAACAACCATTCCGATGTAATACCCTCCATTGGTTTTTCTCTAGCCGGATAAATATCTAACAACAAAACATTTGCAAATTTCGACAAACTTTCAGCAAAATCCTCAGCAAAATCCCTTGTTCTTGAAAATAAATGTGGTTGAAAAACCGCTAATACTTTTTTATTTGGATGCATTTCTGTAATTGCCTCAAAGACAGCATTTATCTCTGTTGGATGATGCGCATAATCATCAATAAACACAAAATCATCATTCTTAATTCTATAAGAAAAACGACGTTGTACCCCTTTAAAACTTTCTAAGGCTGAAAATAACTTCTCTGGCTTTGCATTTGCTTCTAATGCCATCCCTAAAGCTACAATCGCATTTAATAAATTGTGTCTTCCCGGCTTCTTAAAACGTATCCCTTTGTATAAAACTGTAGGTGTTTGAAGTTCAAAAACATAAACACCTTTTATAATTTCAATATTTTTTGCACAATAATCAGAGTCATCCTCAATACCATATGTAATACCCTCAATAGGCAATCCGTTTCTAACAAACAATTTACCACCCACTTTTAACCGAGCGGCAAACGCTCTAAATGATTTATGCAACTCTTCTCCTGTACCATAAATATCTAAATGGTCTGCATCCATAGAGGTAATACAAGCTATATCTGGAGACAACCGTAAAAACGAACGATCAAATTCATCTGCCTCTACCACCGAAAATTCTGATCCTTGAAAATAAAAATTACTTCCAAAATCTTCAGAGATGCCACCTAAAAACGCCGTCATAGGCAGTTGTGCTTCTTTTAAAATATGTGCTAAAATACTAGATGTTGTGGTCTTCCCATGCGTTCCTGCAACCGCCAAACAAAAAGTTTCATTAGTAACTAAACCAAGTACTTCTGAACGTTTTTTAATCTCAAATTTATGATCAAAAAAATAATTTAATTCTGAATGATCCTGAGGAACCGCAGGAGTATACACTACAAGACAAGTTTCCTTATCTAAAAATTTAGCATCTATTTGCGCCAAGTCATCTTCATAATGAATAGCCATGCCCGCCTCTTCTAATTCTAAAGTAAGCGGTGAAGCTGTTTTATCATAACCCCCGACATGCTTACCTAAATACACAAAATACCTAGCTAAGGCTGACATTCCTATGCCGCCAATACCTAAAAAATATACGCTATGTATCTGATTCATGTTCATAATCATCACCCTAAATTATCTTCAGGCTCTTTTTATTTTTTTAATAATTTCTCAATTTCATCTACAATATCACTTGTAGCATTTGGCATCGCCATTTTCTTGCTATTAACTCTCAATTCTTTTTGCTTCTCTTCGTCTTTAAAAAGCGCTGAAAAAACACTTTCAAATTGCGAAGCTAAATCGCTTTCTTTTACCATTAATGCCGCCTCTTTTTCTACTAAAGCCATGGCATTTTTAGTTTGATGATCTTCTGCTACATTTGGCGATGGAATATAGATTACTGGTTTTCCAACAATACACAATTCTGACACCGAACCTGCCCCTGCTCTACTAATTACAAAGTTTGCAGCCGCATACGCAAAATCCATTCTATTTAGAAAATCAAATACTTTTACATCATTTGATTGGTACTTCTTATATTCTTCATAATACAGCTTACCGCATTGCCATACCAATTGTATTCCTAATTCTTTAAAGAAACGCAACTCCTTTTCAATAAGCTGATTGATTCTTCTTGCTCCCAAACTCCCTCCTAAAACAACTAAGGTTGGTTTTATTGTATCTAGTTCAAAAAAGCTTAAAGCTTCTACCTGAGTCGCGGCCATTGTAACCAAATCTTCACGAACTGGGTTTCCTGTTTTTACAATCTTATCTAAAGGAAAAAAATGCTCCATACCATCATAAGCAACACATATTTTCTTAGACTTTCCCGCCAATAACTTATTTGTTATTCCTGCAAAAGAATTTTGCTCTTGTAACACACAAGGTACTCCCATACCAGAAGCGCGTTTTAAAAGCGGACCGCTAGCAAAACCACCTGTACCAATAACAACATCTGGCTTAAATCTTTTCACGATACCACCTGCCTTTATCAAACTACTAATTAATTTAAAAGGAAACATTAAATTTTTAAGGGTCAATTTTCGTTGCAACCCAGAAATCCACAATCCTTCTATTTTGTACCCTGCATTAGGTACTTTTTCCATTTCCATTCTATCTTTTGCACCCACAAACAAAAACTCAGCACTAGGGTGCCTGCGCTTCAATTCATTTGCGATTGCGACTGCCGGATAAATATGTCCGCCTGTGCCTCCTCCTGATAGTATAAATTTATAATTGCCCACTCAACACTTCTAAAGGGTTCGTATCATCTATTTCTGCACCACTAGGCTCTTCACTGGTTTCCTTATTACTGGCACTTAAAATAATACCAATTGCCAAACAAGTCATCCAAGTAGAAGTTCCTCCACTACTAATTAATGGCAAGGTCTGCCCCGTTACAGGGAATAATTCTACCGCAACAGCCATATTAATAAACGCCTGAAAAACTATAGGTAAACCAACACCTACTACTAATAATTTCCCGAAAATGGTTGTATTCCCATTTGCTACTACTACAATTCTAAATAACAATAAGAGGTAAAAGAAAACTAAAACCAATCCGCCAACAAGACCATATTCTTCTACGATAATCGCAAAAATAAAATCTGAAGAACTTTGTGGTAAAAAATTCTTTTGTATACTCTTACCTGCACCTTTACCAATAATACCACCTGTAGCGATTGCTATTTTTGCTTTCTCTATCTGGTAATCTGCATCACTATCTCCTTCAGTCGCAAAATTCTCAATTCTATTCTGCCATGTGTTTACACGATTAGGAAATAAATCTGGAGCTGCTTTAGCGACCAAAATAAAAAGGGTCAACACTAAAATACCACTCCCTATAATCCCCAATAAATACTTAATAGGATAGCCGCCTAAAAAACACAACACCATTACCATAAAAAAGATAATTGCTGCGGTTGAAAAGTTAGCCGGTAATATCAAAATTAACACCAAGAATACAGGTATCCACAAGGGCAAAATACTTTCTTTAAAAGTAATTGCGTTATCTTTTATTTTTGTTAAATAACGCGCCACATATGCCATTAAAACTACGGCTGCTAGGTTTGAGGTCTGAAACGTAAAACCAACCAAAGGCAAGCGAATCCACCTACTTGCATTGGCCCCTCCAATTGTAGTTCCTTGCGCCAAGGTATATACCAACAACAATAAAACAATAGGCATCGCTATCAATGACAGTCCTTTAAAAAAGTGTGTCGGAATCTTATGTACCCCGTAGATAATTCCGAAACCTAATGCTAATAAAAGACCATGTTTAAACAAAAAACTTAAGGTTGTACCTGTACCATTTCCAACAACGTATACCAGATTACTGCTTGCGCTGTAAACTGGTAAAAAAGAAAATAAGGCAAGTAGGGCTACTATAGCCCAAATTGCTTTATCTCCACCTATTTTGTTGAAAAATTCCATCTTTTATTATAAGTTTTGTACTGCTGCTTTAAACTGATTTCCGCGATCTTCGTAATTATCAAAAAGATCAAAACTTGCACATGCAGGAGATAACAAAACAGTATCTCCTCTTTCTGCCATTTTATAGGCAATTTTCACGGTTTCTGACATGTCATAAGCCTCTACAATTAGATCTACCACATTACCAAAAGCCTCAATTATTTTTGTGTTATCTTTTCCAAGACAGATAATTGCTTTTACTTTTTCACGCACCAAAGGCATCAATGATTTGTAATCATTACCCTTATCCACACCACCAACAATCCAAACCGTTGGAGTTCTCACACTATCCAAAGCATAATAGGTTGCATTTACATTAGTAGCTTTAGAATCATTTATGTATTCTACATGATGAATCTTCAATACTTTTTCTAAACGATGCTCAGCACCTTGAAAATTAGCTACACTGTTCCGAATAGTTTCTTTTCTAATACCAATAAGTTTTGACGCTGTAGAAGCTGCCATTGTGTTTTTAAGATTGTGTTTTCCTTCTAAGGATAAAGAATCTGTTTTCATTTTCAGTGTGTCGTTGTTAGTTGTAATCGTTATGTCTTTGTTTGTACTAAATGCGCCTTCTTCTATTGTTCTCTCAATTGAATAGGGCATTAATTTTGCTTTAACAGGATGTTTTTTTAGCCAGTCTGTTAAGTCTTTATCATCAGCATCGTAAATGAAATAATCATCTTCTGTCTGGTTCTCTGCAATTCTAAATTTTGATGCGATATAGTTTTCATACTTATAGTCATACCGATCTAAATGATCTGGCGATATATTGGTAAGGATTGCTATATGCGGTTTGAAATCTACAATACCATCTAATTGAAAACTGCTAATTTCCAACACGTAATATTCAAAATCATTCTCTGCTACCATTTTAGCATAGCTATCTCCAATGTTACCCGCCATTCCCACATGTAAGCCCTCACTTTTTAAAATATGATTGACTAACATTGTTGTGGTGGTCTTCCCGTTACTTCCTGTAATTCCTATGATTTTTGCATCGGTATATTTTGATGCAAATTCTATTTCCGAGATTACTGGAATTTTCTTTTCCTTCAATTTCTGAATCAAGGCTATTTTATCTGGAATACCAGGACTTTTCATCACCACATCTGCATTCAGAATTTTTTCTTCTGTATGCTGTTGGTCTTCCCATTCAATTTCAAAATGCTCAAGAACTTTTCTATACTTATCTTTAATTATTCCTTTATCAGAAACAAAAACTTCATAGCCTTTTTTCTTTGCTAAAATAGCGGTCCCTACGCCACTTTCTCCTCCTCCAAGAATTACTAACCTTTGCATCTTATCGCACTTTTAAGGTTACAACAGTAATTACTGCTAGTAAAATTCCAACAATCCAAAAGCGCGTCACGATTTTACTTTCATGGTAGCCTTTCTTTTGATAATGGTGGTGCAATGGAGCCATTAGAAAAACACGTTTTCCTTCTCCATACTTCTTCTTGGTATATTTAAAATATCCTACTTGCAACATCACAGAAATAGATTCTGCGAAGAAGATTCCACATAACACAGGGATCAATAATTCTTTACGGATGATAATTGCAATTACTGCTATTACCCCTCCTATTGTAAGGCTACCCGTATCTCCCATAAATACTTGAGCAGGGAATGCATTGTACCACAAAAACCCAACTAAAGCACCCACGAATGCAGCAACAAATACCACAAGTTCTCCTGCCCTAGGAATAAACATAATATCGAGATAATTAGAGAATATAATATTCCCTGAAATCCATGTAAAAATACCAAGGGTGAGGACAATTATTGCCGAGGACCCAGCCGCTAAACCATCTATACCATCTGTTAAATTAGCACCGTTAGATACAGCCGTTACAATAATGATTACTACTGGAATAAATATTAACCACGCGTATTCTTTAGCTCCATCTCCCATCCAACCAATGAATGAGGTATAGTCAAGTTCGTTATTCTTAAAGAAAGGAACTGTAGTTCTAACAGATTTAACCTCTGCTCCTGCTACTTTTTCTAAAGTATACTCGGTAGTAATCACACTTTGACTACGCTCTTTCATAGTCACTTCTGGGTGGAAGTACAACGTAGTTCCAACAATTAACCCCAGAACTACTTGTCCCAAAATTTTAAACTTCCCTTGTAACCCCTCTTTATCTTTTTTAAATATTTTAATATAGTCATCTATAAAACCAATAATTCCCATCCAAATGGTGGTCACGATTAAAAGAATAACATAGATATTATCTAATTTAGCAAATAACAATACTGGAATTAAAGTGGCTAAAATGATAATTAAACCACCCATAGTAGGCGTACCAGCTTTTTGTTTTTGACCGTCTAATCCTAAATCACGAACAGTCTCTCCTATTTGTTTTTTTTGAAGAAAAAGAATTATTTTTTTACCATACACCGTAGCAATCAAAAGCGATGTTAAAACCGCTAATGCTGCCCTAAAAGTGATAAACTGAAAAAGTCCCGCACCCGGTATCTGATAATTATTTTCTAAAAATTCAAACAAATAGTATAACATACTTTAATTCGTGTCTTTTGGTTTATAATCGCCATAACAGCAATTTTAGTTGTTTTATTTATTTAATGCCTTCAATAGATTCTGAACCATTTCATAGTCGTCAAAATGTGCCCTTACCCCATTTATTTCTTGATAGGTTTCATGCCCTTTTCCTGCTATTAAAATAATATCATTAGAATTCGCTAACTGGCAAGCTGTTTTTATTGCTTGCTCCCTACTCTCGATTGTCAGTGTTTTTCTTACATTTTGAACCTCTACACCTGCTTCAATCTCTTTGAGTATTTCATCTGGATTCTCGGTTCTTGGATTATCTGAAGTAAAGATTGTCGTAGTACTCATTTCTGATGCAATATGCCCCATAACCGGACGTTTAGACCTATCTCTATCCCCGCCACAACCCACAACGGTTATTACGTTTTCATTTCCCGTTCGTAATTTATTTATTGTATCAAGCACATTCTTAAGTGCATCTGGCGTATGCGCATAATCTACAATTGCCGTAATTCTTTCTTTAGATATAAAATATTGAAATCTACCATCAACATTTTCTAGCTCACTTAATAGTCTTAATATTTCTAACTTCTCTAAACCTAATAATTGTGCAGTACCATAAATTGCTAACATATTATAGGCATTAAAATCTCCTATTAATTTTGACCAAACCTCACTACCGTCAATTTTTAATAACTGTCCATTAAATTGATTCTCTAATATTTGAGCTTTATAATCGGCATACGTTTTTAGCGCATAGGTGTATTTTCTTGCCTTTGTATTCTGCAACATTACCAAGCCGTTTTTATCATCAACATTAGTAAGTACAAAAGCCTTCTTAGGAAGGTTATCAAAAAGTAATTTTTTAGTATCCCTATACTCCGCAAAGGTTTTATGATAATCTAAATGGTCATGAGATAAATTCGTGAAAATAGCCCCCTCAAAAGCCAAACCTTCTGTTCTTTTTTGATGGATTCCATGAGAACTCACTTCCATAAAACAAAACTCAACCCCTACATCATTCATCAATTTTAAATGATGATTTATAGTTAAAGCATCTGGCGTAGTATGGCTTGTTTTATATTCCGTATCATCTACCATGATTTTTATCGTAGAAATAAGCCCCACTTTAAAACCTGCTTTCTTAAATAACTGATACAACAAGCTACTTATGGTTGTTTTACCATTTGTTCCTGTAACCCCAACAAGTTTTAAATTTTTAGACGGATTGTCATAAAAATTAGATGCCATAATCGCCAAAGCCTTGTTTCCATTATCAACTTCAACATAAGTAACATCGTCAACAATTGTTACTGGCATTGTCTCACAAATTATGGTCTTTGCTCCAAGTGCTATAGCTTTTTCTATATATTCATGCCCATCTGTAATGGTTCCTTTTATAGCAACAAAAACATCACCCATGGTCACAATACGCGAATCAAAGCAAATAGAATTTACCATAACAGAGGTAGAACCGCTAACCGCAGTAATACTTACCCCAAACAATATGTCTTTAAGTGCTCTCATGATAATTCTAATACTATTACTCCTGCTGCGCTTATATCTATGCCTTTAGCAGACTGTTTTTTTACGCTACCGTATCCGGTAACTCTAACTTTTAATCCTAAATTTTCTAGAATCGCAATAGCATCCATACCACTCATACCTACTACATTAGGCACTTTGCTGTATTTTTTTGATGCTTCAGCATAATACTGCTCATACTTCTTCTCTAAACTAGGGTCACTAATTTCCAAACCATCTACCTCGTCAACTAAAGGAGAAGTGGCGTATATTTTCTGAGCTACTGATTTAAATACAGGACCAGCAACATCTGCTCCATAAATACCTACTTTTCTATCTGGCTCATGAATAACCACGATACAGGAATATTTGGGGTTATCTGCAGGAAAATAACCTGCAAAAGAAGATATGTATTGTAATTTATCAGGATCCTTAGCTACATAATTTTTTTGTGCTGTTCCCGTCTTACCTGCCATAGAGAAATTTGGCGAATACAAACTGTGGCCTGTTCCATATTTTTTCTCTACCACATTCTTCAACATCTCTTTTACCTTGCCTATTGTTTCCTGTGAACAAATAGATGGGTTTATCACTTTTTTATCAAACTTAAAAATAGTTTTATCCCACTCCTTAACTTCTTTTAAAAGGCGAGGTTTTACCATTTCGCCATCATTCGCAATCGCATTATAAAATGTAAGCGTTTGCAAAGGAGTAAGCGAAACCTCATACCCGTGAGACATCCATGCTAATGAGATACCTGACCAACCTTTATCTCCAGGATACCGAATAACAGGATCGCCTTCTCCTTTAATAGGTAAATCAAGCTTTCTATTTAACCCCATGTTCATTAGGCGATTAACATACTTTTCTGGATTATCCTTATAATTATTATAAATAATCTTAGCGAAAGCTGTATTTGAAGAAACCTCAAAAGCTTTAGCTGCAGAAATTTTTCCGTAGCCACCCCATTTAGAATCTCTCACTGTTTTGTTATACACTTTAAACAAACCCTTTTCGGTATCAATAACTGTATTTGTATCTATCACTTTATCTTCAAGTGCTACTACCATTGACATTAGCTTAAATGTAGAACCTGGCTCATGAGATTCTCCTATAGCATAATTTAAACGCTCGTAATATTTATCTCCTTCTGTTTTTCCTAAGTTTGAAATTGCTTTTATCTCACCTGTTTTGGTTTCCATAACAATCACACAACCATGGTCTGCTTTATATTTTTCTAATTGAGCTAATAAAGCATGATGGGCAATATCTTGAATATTGACATCAATAGTAGAATAAACATCATAGCCATCTTTAGGCTCTACAATATTATCCATACCTATAGGCTTCCATTGATTTTTAGAAATTTTCTGCTTTAACCTGCTTCCTTTAATTCCACTCAAATACTCTGTAAAAGCACCTTCTAAACCAACACGCGTAGCATACCCGTTTTCATCAAAACGCTCATACCCTACACTACGCTCCGCAATCTTACCTAAGGGATGTTCCCGAACTGTATTTTGCTCTACAACAATACCACCGCGGTTAGGGCCTTTCTCAAACAATGGAAATTTCTTAACCTGTATATAGTCTGAATAATCGAGGTTTCTAGCAATTAATGCATACCTATTTTTATTTGCTTTGGCTTTACGAAAAATTTGTTCGTAATGCGATACCGGCTTTCCCAATAATTTTGACAAAGACTGGCAAAGTGGTTTAATATTTTCTTTAAAATCTTTATCCTTTACGGTAACTGCATCAAAACGAATATTAAAACGAGAAACTGAGGTCGCCAATAAACTACCATCAGCAGAATATAGATTTCCACGGTTAGGTGTAATCGTAAAAACCCTCTCCGTACGATCTTCAGCTAATTGACGGTATTTATCCCCGTCTACCATCTGAATACTAAAAAGCTTTACAACCACCGCAACAGCGAACAGTAGCAGAAATACTGCTACTATATATAGTCTCGTTAATATTTTTTTATCTGTAACCGCCATTATTCAGCCGATTTAACTCTTATTTTATGTGGTGGTGTTTCCGAAGGCAACAAACCATCTTCACGTACTGTTTTTAATATTTCCGATTCAAGCTTTAATTTTTGAACATCTGTTTGCCCATCTATAAACTCACTTCGTAATTCTTTTACTTCTTCATTTAAAGCCGCTATCTGATGCACTTTACTATCTGCACCATGAGAACTTGCAATCATTACTGCCGCTAAAAAAGAAGTGAAAATGATAAAAATCCAATTCTTAGGAGCATCTCCGCTCACTAAAAACTTTCCTTTTAATATATCTAATAAGCCTTTTCGCATGACTATTTTTTGCTTTTTGCTTTTTCTGCTATTCTTAATTTTGCACTACGTGCTCTATTATTACCCGCAATCTCTTTTTTTGAAGGAACCGTTAATCCCCCTACTTTTTTAAGCGGAAGACTCATATTCCCATAAAAGTCCTTATCAGGTTCGCCTTCAAATTTTCCTGATCTAAAAAAATTTTTCACCAATCTATCTTCTAAAGAATGATAGCTAATAACACTTAACCTACCCTCTTCGTTTAACAAATCTGGAACTTGCAACAAAAACTCTTTAATTACCTCAATCTCCTGATTCACTTCTATACGAATCGCTTGATAAATTTGAGCTAATATCTTGTGTTCAACACGTGCTGGCAAAAACTGTTTTAAACCAGATTTTAACTGGTCTGTAGTTTTTATTGGCGTTTCTTCCCTATTTGCTATAATAGCAGTTGCTATGGCATTTGCATTTCTAAGGTCTCCATATTGAAATAAGACTCTGCGTAAATCGTCATAAGCATATGTATTTACCACATCATAAGCAGACACAGCATTTCGCTTACTCATACGCATATCTAAATCAGCATCAAAACGGGTAGAAAATCCACGTTCCGCAACATCAAATTGATGAGACGATACTCCAAAATCTCCTAAGATTCCGTCTACCTTCTTTATACCATAGAATTTTAAAAACTGACTGATAAACCTAAAATTCTCATGAATCAATACAAAGCGCTCATCATCAATAGCATTCTTGAGGGCATCTTCATCTTGATCAAAAGCATATAACTTTCCTTTAGCACCCAAACGGCTCAAAATTTCTGTTGAATGCCCACCACCACCAAAAGTGACATCAACGTAAATGCCGTCACTTTTAATATTTAGTCCATCTATAGACTCTTTTAATAAAACTGGATTATGATAACTCATCTTCGTCTCCTCCCATTACTTCTTCTGCCAGCGCTGCAAAGTCAAGAGTGGTATCCTCTAAAACTTTTTCATAGCTGTCTTTATCCCAAATTTCAATAATATTTATAGCAGAACTCAATACCACCTCTTTTGCTATATTTGCAACATCAATTAAATTCTTAGGAATTAATAACCTCCCTGTTGCATCAATTTCTACTACCTTGACACCCGCAGAAAAACGACGTATAAAATCATTATTCTTTTTGACAAAGCGATTCTTCATATTCATTTTCTCCATTAAGAGATTCCACTCTTTCATTGGATATAATTCTAGACAAGGTTGAAAGACAGAACGCTTAATTACGAAACCTTCTGTTAACACGGGAGACATCTGATTTTTAAGCGCAACAGGCAGCATTACCCTACCTTTAGCGTCCGCTTTACAGTCATATGTTCCTATGAAATTGATCACTTTATTGTCCTTGTTTCAAATTATAACTCAAATATATTGATTTTATTACCACAATTTACCACTATTTACCACATTGTTAATAAATTCTGATATCTGAGACACCTGTAAAACCCGAAAAACAACTCAAATTAGGCTGTTAAAATTTAGAAAAACTTCAAATTCATGCTTAAAAGCCATCTACACAAATCACATTAAAACAAGTAGGGTTGTATTATTAGGAAATGTCTATATTTGCCTTTACAGAATACAACCTACATCAATGAAAGAAGAGTTAATAACGGAAGGCAAATACAAGTACATTGAAGTAGGAGAAGGCACTCCAGTAATTGTTTTACATGGATTAATGGGTGGTTTAAGTAATTTTGAAGGTGTTATGAATTATTTCCCTAATAAAGGGTATAAAATTTTAGTTCCTGAATTACCTATATATGATAAGCCCCTTTTAAAAACTACAGTTAAAAGCTTCGCTAAATTTGTGAATGATTTTATAAAACACAAAGGCTTAAATGAGGTTATACTTTTAGGAAACTCTTTGGGCGGACATATTGGTTTATTACACACAAAGTTATATCCAAAATTTGTAAAAGCTTTAATAATAACAGGAAGTTCTGGATTGTATGAAAGTGCAATGGGAGATGGCTATCCCCGAAGAGGTGATTACGAATTTATAAAGAAGAAAGCACAGGATGTTTTTTATGATCCTGCTGTTGCCACACCTGAAATAGTAGATGAAGTTTTCGCTACTGTTAATGACAGAATAAAGCTTGTAAAGACATTAGCTATTGCAAAAAGTGCCATACGCCATAACATGGCAAAGGACCTACCAAAAATGACCACGCCAACGTGTATCATTTGGGGTAAAAACGACCATGTTACACCACCAGATGTTGCTGATGATTTTCATAAATTATTACCAGATTCCGATTTATTTTGGATTGACAAATGTGGCCATGCAGCAATGATGGAACATCCAGATGAATTTAATACGATATTAGAAGCTTGGTTCATAGCCCGAAAATTCTAAGACAAAAAAAATACTCCATGAAAGTAAAGTCAGCCGAGTTTGTAATGAGCAACTCTAATGTGACCAACTGCCCTAAAGAAGCTATTCCCGAATACGCTTTTATAGGGAGGTCTAATGTAGGAAAATCTTCATTGATCAATATGCTTACCGATAAAAAAAGTTTAGCAAAAACTTCAGGTAGGCCAGGAAAAACACAGCTAATCAATCATTTTAAAATAAATGATAGTTGGTATTTAGTAGATTTACCTGGATACGGGTACGCAAGAGTATCTAAAAGAGATAAAAAAACATTCCAGAGATATATTACTGATTATTTTAGAGAACGCAAGCAATTAGTCTCTGCTTTTGTTCTTGTAGACATTCGTCATGAACCACAAAAAGTCGATTTAGAATTTTTGGAATGGATGGGTGAAAATCAGATTCCATTTTCCATTGTCTTTACTAAGGCCGATAAATTAAAACCAAACGTAATTGAGAGAAATGTACAAACGTATATTGATCACTTGCTCGAAAGTATGTGGCAAGAAGCGCCAAATTACTTTATAACTTCTGCCTCAAAAAATATTGGACAAGATGAAGTTCTAGATTACATAGATCTTATGAATGAGAATTTTAAAAAAGATAATTGGGCAGATTTTATCTAAATCTCCATTAATTTAAAGTAACTAACACTTCCCTCATTAAACTCTCTACATTATCAAGAGAATTCATTTTCTCTGTGGTGACCACTACTTCAAAATCCTCATTTGTTTCTGCAAGAACGATTGGAAACGTATATTTCTTCCCAAATTTAGAACTGTAGGTTTTTAAAAATTCATCTTTATGAAGAAACTCCATTGGTGTTGTTGATTGTGCTCTAAATTTTCTCCAAACTTTGTTTTCTGTAAAAATACCAAAGGTGATGTCACACAAGCTACACTCATACGTGCTTGGACTAAATATTTTATGAGCAGTATCTAATACCGCATTATGCGCACCTGAATTTGCATTATAAATAAAAATTAACTTTTCTACATTTACCTTTTCCATACCTCAACACCTTCTTACTTTTAATCCGACTACTTGTTTTTATTATGAAAAAAATGGACTACTTATAATTTTCACAATAGCTATTACAACAAGTAAGTCTCAAAGGCACACTACTTCTTACAGTTCTTAAACGTTAAAAATAACTTATAGTTTAAGAAAAGCACAGAAACATACCTCCAACCTCAAAACTAATATTTAGAGAAATATACCTTCTAATACTAACAACAAAATTATTGATCTAATAGAAGGAAAAAAATAAGCTAAAGTTAGGGAATTGTACAATTCAAAATTGACATATGGCGAGCTACATGTATAATGAAGTACTATTTTTAGGTATATGGTAAAAATGTAAAAACAACGAAATCATAATATATAGGAGAGGCCAACACAAACAGATGAAGCTAAACTATTCAAAAAATTAAATATAACTAAAGCTAGTAATTCCTAATTACGTAAATTATGGTACTTTAGAATTACTAGCCTATACTGTTAATCTATTTTAGCTAAAATTATTTTTTTAGCTCTAATTTTTCAGCGAAATAATCACAAAAATCTTTCATCGTAGCTGTCATTTTCTCGTCTTGTGTTGCTTTCATAAAAGTATCAGATAAGGAAACTAAGGTTTGATGAAAAAATATTTTCATTTCATCTACAGGCATATCTTTCGTCCATAAATCTATTTTAAGTGACTCGTTATTTTTACTATCCCAAACAGATAATAACATAGCCTTTACTTCTTGATTATCTATACCGCCGTCATCTGCAGACCAATTAAGCTCTTCAGGTACTCTGTTTTCATCTAAACCTACACGTAATGTTATTTCTGAGGTATGTAATTTTGCCATTATTTTTTAGGTTTGTAATTTGATTTATTAAAAAGTTCTTCGGTAGGTATGGTTAGTAATTGTTGTAAAGTAACTTCATTATTTTCCATGAAGGCACGCACTATTTGCCACCCCACATATTGCCCAATCCTTCCAGGAGACTCATTATCTAATTCCAATTGAAATTTTGAAAATGGCGCCGGATCTATAAACCTTGGCTGTAATTGCTTTTCTGTACTATACAAGAGTTCTCGTTCTACAAAATAACGCCAAATCTGATTTTCGTTAGCTTCTGCCCATTCTAGTTGTTCTTGCGAATAGCCAATGCGCTGTGCTTCAGATTTAAAAGGCAATAACTTATCTTTTAAGTACAATTCCTTACCATAATAAACCAATTGATCTAAAAAAGTTCTTCCTTTCTGATAAGGCATTACGGTAGCACAGAATTCTGAAGCAACATCACTAACAATATACTCCTTATCTAAACCACTTGAAATATAGTTCTGAAATCCTTTATAGAATTTATGATTTTTTCCTAAATAATTATCCAAACCAATTAACAATAAGGTGTCTGCTAAGATTACTCTACTGGTATACTCAACATCAGAAGTTAAGGTAACCACTCTTGGAATTGGAAATTTTGGGAAATAATATTTTATATGTTGAAACAATCGTTTTAAATCTTCTGTTTCCGCATCAAAATTCGGAAAGGCTTTCCCTACCTCCGTATTTAATTCTATCTGAATGGTATCCTTTAATTTCAAAAGCCAAACACTATCCGCATATTGTTGTGGAAACAAATAAGGATATTTAGCTTTAGTAGCATTTAGGTTTTCTGCTGTGGTTTGCGCAAACTCTTGATCAAAACGATCTACTTGAACATCAACAGTTATTTTATCAATCTCTTGAGGTACCTTATCTTCTTCCTCACAATTGTAAAAAAAGAATGATGAAACTATCAAAAGAGCAAAAATTAACTTCTTCATATAAAGTAATTTCTATTAAGTTTTATTTATTAGTACTTAGGTTTTATTTTTACGAAGCAAAGTTAATTGATTTCAACTTAAAAAAATAGCGCAATGCAAACGGAAAAAGTAATAAGTCACATCGTAGATTGGTTAAAAGATTATGCAACAAATGCTCATATGAAAGGATTTGTCATAGGAATATCTGGCGGAATAGATTCTGCTATAACCTCTACTTTATGTGCTAAAACAGGACTAGACCTTCTTTGTTTAGAGATGCCTATTCACCAAGAAGAAAACCAAATAGGAAGAGCATCACGCCATATAGCATGGCTACAGGAAAACTTTAGCAACGTAAAAAGACTAGAAATTAATCTTACTCCTGTATTTGATAGTTTAGTAGCAGCAATGCCTACGGTAGAAAATGAAGAAGAACGTTTTATGTCTTTAGCAAACACCCGAGCTAGACTTAGAATGACTAGTTTATACTATTTTGCTGCCTTAGAAGCGTATTTAGTTGCAGGCACAGGAAATAAAGTTGAAGACTTTGGTGTAGGATTTTACACCAAGTATGGAGATGGCGGAGTAGATTTGAGTCCGATAGCTGATTTACTCAAAACTGAGGTTTGGGAAATAGCTAAAACACTGGGCGTAAATGAAGAAATAATTAGCGCAGCCCCTACTGACGGCCTATGGGGCGATGATCGCACCGATGAAGACCAAATTGGAGCATCCTATCCTGAGTTAGAATGGGCTATGGAAATGATTGAAAAAGGCAAAACTGCAGCCGATTTCACAGGAAGAAAAAAAGAGGTTCTTACTATTTATACGAAACTCAATACTGCAAACAAACATAAGATGCTTCCTATACCCGTTTGTGTGATCCCGAATGCATTAAAATAACCATTCATCTTAAAATCAAGTGAATAAAACGAAAAAATGATGAAAAACAACGTAGTTTCATAAAAAAATATCAAATTTACACTAGAAATCAGATAAATAAACTTTACATTGCATGTCAGAAATTATTGGCTTTTACGTGTAATAAGTTGAATATCAAGAAAAAAAACGAAAATGATTAAAGTATTAATTGCTGATAACCATCCAGTTGTAAGAGCGGGAATTAAGTTTGTATTAGATACAGCGTCGGATTTTGAGGTTATTGCAGATGTCGCAACGACAACCGAACTGTTTGAAAAATTAGAAACGATAAGCCCAGATGTAGTGATGTTAGAGATGGATATCCCTGAAATTAACGGAATTGCTACTTTAAGAAGAATTAAAGCCGAGTATCCCGATATAAAGGTACTTATCTACAGTGGTCAATCTGAAGATGTTTATGCACTTAGTACCATTAGAGCAGGTGCTTATGGCTACCTATCTAAAGCTGCTGATTTAGATTATATTATTTCTGCGGTAAGAAAAGTAAGTAAAGGTGATATGTTTATTACCAATGAGCTTGCTCAAAGACTTGCTTTTGATGAAGGCACTAAAAAACCAAGAAGATTTTTCAGAAAACTATCTACTAGAGAAGTTGAAGTTTTAAAAATGTTAGCTAGCGGTAAACGTAACAAAGATGTTGCTATTGGTTTAAACTTAAACGAAAAAACAGTAAGTACATATAAAGCACGTTTAATGCGCAAGCTTAATGTAGACAACTTAGTAGATTTATTACAACAAGCAAAAGCCTTAGAATTATATTAATTCTAAAATATATTACATACTAAAAAAGCCTAGCAATGCTAGGCTTTTTTAGTTCTAAATAATTAATTTTTAAGACAAAACTCTATTTAATTTCTTATTCAATAATGTATTTAAATGAATGTAATTCATGATTTCCTCCAAGATCTCTCTATTATCATTCTCTAACTTTGTTGTTTCGTTTTGTAAAGCATTAATTCTACGTTTAATTAAAAAACAACGTAAGGTTAAAATAGTTTCATTTGTTAACTGCGCTATAGTAACTTCTTTCTTCTTAGGATAGATTTCTTTACGAGCCCAATCATGCAACATGTATTTTTCTTCCTCCATTAAAATGGAGGATATCTCTGATACCATTTCCTGATCTAACGGAGCAATAAAGGTATTAATACTGAAGTTTTCATTTTCATTAAGTTCCTGAATTAACTTACTATAGATATTCCTAAAGTTCTCATTACCTAACTCAATTTCATCATCTTGAAGATCTAGAAATATTTTTTCGTAAACTTTTGCTTCAATTTTTTCTGGCTCTAATTCTAAATCTCCTTTTTCATTTTCTTTTAAAATAAGATCTTCGAACTCTTGAGGTGAGTTTCCATAAAGTAGTAATATTTCAATAATTTTTCGTTCTAATTCAAATTGAACATCAACTTTTTGTCCAACCTCTTCATTTTTAACGACATTAAATACTTGTGCTTTTTGCTCTTCTTTTACCTTCTTATGTGTATCGGAAACCTCTTTTTTATCTATCTGAGCTAATGTGTTAAAAAGTACAGATTCTGATATGTTCATAATCTGAGCACATTCTTGAATATAGATTTCTTTTTGAATGCGGTCAGGGATTTTAGAAATACTATTAACGATATCACGAACGGTATCTGCCCTTTTTACAGGATCACTCTCTGCTTCTTTTATCAATAAAGAAGCCTTAAACTGTATAAAATCTTTAGAATTAGTCTTCAAATATTCTAAGACCTCCTCAAGGTTATTAGCCCTAGCAAAGCTATCCGGGTCTTCTCCTTCTGGGAACGAACAAATTTTTACATTCATTCCTTGCTCCAGAATTAAATCAATTCCACGTAAAGACGCCCTAAGGCCAGCTGCATCCCCATCAAACAAAACGGTAATATTCTTAGTGAGCCTATTTACCAAACGTATTTGCTCAGGAGTTAATGCGGTACCACTTGACGCTACTACATTCTCAATACCACGCTGATGAAACTGAATTACATCGGTATACCCTTCTACCAAATAGCAATTATCTTCTTTTGCTATAGCTTGCTTTGCATGGTAAATACCGTACAACACTTTACTCTTATGGTAAATATCACTCTCTGGTGAATTTAAATATTTAGCAGCCTTCTTATCATTCGTTAATATACGCCCACCAAAACCTAGCACACGGCCGCTTAAAGATTGAATAGGAAACATGACACGCGCTTTAAAGCGGTCAAACTTTTTAGAGTTTGCAGGATTGGCAGCATCCTCCTTAACAATAGTTAGCCCCGTATCTGATAAATATTTTATTTGATACCCTTTCTCTAATGCTGCATTGGTGAAGGAATCCCAATTATCTAAACAATACCCTAAAGCGAATTTTTTAATAGTCTCCTCTGTAAAGCCACGCTCTTTAAAATACGAGAGACCTATTGCTTTACCTAATTCTGTATTCCAAAGAATATCTGAAAAATACTTTTGAGCATATTCTGAAACCAAGTACATACTTTCACGTTCATTGGCTTGTTCTTTCTGCTCATCATTCTGTTCCGTTTCTTCTATCTCTATATTATACTTCTTTGCTAAGTGTTTGATTGCTTCAGGATAGGTAAAATGTTCATGTTCCATTAAAAAGGCTACGACATTACCTCCTTTACCACTACTAAAATCTTTCCAAATTTGCTTTACCGGACTTACCATAAAACTAGGCGACCTTTCATCGGTAAACGGACTTAAACCTTTAAAGTTAGAACCCGATTTTTTTAATTGTACATAGTCGCCAATAACCTCCTCTAAACGAGCAGTTTCATACACTTTATCAATAGTAGATTTTGATATCAATTTGCAGTAGGGTTTATTTCAGTGCATTTATACACTGGTTAAAACACAAAGATAATAAACATATCACTGTTTTCAGGGGTAACTTTTTGGCTATCTAAAGGGTTTAAAAAACTTCTTAATAGCCGCAACTTTGTATCAGAAATAAATAACAAATAAATAATTAATCCTTAAAAACTAAAATTATGATCTGGGGAATTACACTTGTATTATTAAGCATCATTGCAGTACCTTCTTTAATCTTATCAAAAAAACCAAACGCTAAAGAATTATTAGAAAAAATAGAACCTTATCAAGCATGGATCGGAATGCTGTTTTGCTTTTGGGGAATTTGGGGAATTATAAGTGCTGTATTAAATATTGGTTGGTTAACTGTAGCGCCAATATGGTGGATTACCTTCTTAGCAGGAAACATAGTTTCTGCAATACTAGGCTTCATGTTAGGATTTGGATTGATAAACAAATATGTCCTATCTAAAAATGAAAATGCAAAAGAAAAAGCAGATGCTTTACGTGCTAAAATTGCTCCAAAACAAGGAAAATTAGGGGTTATAGGTCTTATCGTAGGTGCTTGGATGATTGTTGCTTCTTTTATTTTTGCAATTTAATAACACTTTATTGCGCTGTAAAAAATAGAAGCATGAAAAAATATATTATTCAAACCTTTATTTTACTATCTACTATGACTGCAATGGCTCAAACGGCTTCACCAAACATAAGTGTTGAAGGATCAACGACACACACCATTAAGCCGATATTTAATGCTAGAATGATTCTTAGCTTAAACAACGTGTATTACGACGCTCCTGGGATGACTTTTCCTGAATTAAAAGAAAGTTACTTAGCTACTTTAAAAAAGCAGGGGATTGATCTTAAGGCATTGAAAGAAGATAAGTTTGCTTATGAACTCTTACGCTATGAAAAGGAAGGTACTTACTTTGAGTTTAAAACCACTTCTATAGAAACGCTTGAGAAGTTTATTTCTATAAAAGCATTAGGTGTATCACAATCTGATTCTAACTTTGAGTATAGCTTAACTGATGATGAGGTAGCAACGTATGCAAAAGAAGCATATTACAATGCTAAAGCAAAGGCAGAGGCTATCGCAAAGAAAATAGATCGTAAAGTGGGTAAAGCAATATATATTCACGATAATAACCCCAATAAAATGTCAGAATCACTTTATTATGGTGCTGAATTCTCAAAAAGAGACTACCAAATTTCAGTTTCTTTTGAATTGCTATAAACCTTTAGTTGGTTGTTTGTAGAGAAGGCCTTGCGTAGAATAACAAGTATTGTTTTTAGGAAACTTACGTAAGGCTCTTCTTATTTTAAAAAACCAAAACATGAATATACTTGCTTTATAAGTTAGTTTAGAGAATAAGGTATACCTTAAAATAAAGCAAGAAATAAATTTAAATTAAAAAGCCAAGACGCTGTCTTGGCTTTTTTGTTTTAATCTAAATCAAACCGAAGTCCCAAAGAAATATTATGCTGATCTACAAGTGCATCTTTAAAAATAGGATTTAAATCATACTTTAAATATAACTGCGTATTTCCAAAACCTGCATAAGCACTAAGTCCATAAATTAAATTACTGGTATTATAATCTCTTTTTAGTTTATCCTTCACCTTCTCTCCATCCACTTCATATTTCAATTTTTGTCGTGTCCCCAAATTAAAACCGCCATATCCTCCAATACCAAAACGAAATTTCCTGTACACATCATATCTAATCGTTTTATCGGTCTTTGTCAATTTAGACGGACCAAACTCAAAATGAACAGGGAATACTAAATTATCCATACGTAGTTTTGCCTTATCTAAATCATATTGAAAATCCTCCAACGTTGTTTGCCCATCATTAACCACAAAATATTGATTATTCTTAGCTTTCAATCCATTAAACTGGAAAGAGAATCCATAATTAAATCGCATAAAATTGCTGTTCTTAAAAACGCGGGTTCTCCACTGCCAACCCATTTCAAAAAAACGACTACCTCCTATTTTATAGGGAGAATCATCTAAAGATTGATCCTCAATAATAGCATTATTAAGACCTACGGCGATAACAAAATCTGAATAGGTACGTCTGTCATATTTTAAATCTAACTTTTTCTTATCCGTATCTATGTTGATGCCAAATAACCGATCTTCACCATCATCTTTTGAACCCCAATTAATTTCTACCATAGAACCACTGGTTCCCAAGGAGTCTAAAGCCAAAACTTGACCGCTATTACGTTCTAATAGCGCAATTTCATTGTCTATAATACTTAATCTATTTTCAATATTCAAAGCGCGTTTCTTTGCGGCTTCTTCTTTTAAGACTTGGGCCTCTACTTCTGTAATTTCTTTAGCATCTAACTGCTTCATAATCGAAGCAATTTCTACCTTAAGAGCATGTTTTTCCTGTACTGTTATTTCTGATTTTAACTGATTTAAAGTAACAACTTTACTTTTATAGTCTTCTTGCCCCAACATGCTTTGCGCCAAAAGACCAAAGTATAATATTGCGATATATAGTATAGTAATTTTCATGTGATGATTATTTATTTGATTAGTAATTAATGAACAAACTCCACCCTGCTCCTTTTCTAAATACAGCTGATATCAGAAAAGAAAAATGGTATTATAAATAGGTATTGATTTTAGTTATTCCGATCTGCGACTGCAGTTCTCACTTTAAAAAAGCCATCTTTTAAGGTATCAAATAAATGATCTCTAAAGGATGTATTCAATTCATTTTCAGCTTCATCTAATAGTGCCATTGCATCTACCTTATTTGATGTTGACTTAAAAATTTTATCTGCTAATATTTCGCGTTCTGCTTTTCTCAATAGTGTCTCTATCTCTGCATCGGAAACTACAGTATTATTAGACTCTAGCGCATCTACTTGAGCGATAAGATCTTTTATTTTTGAATTAATGATGTCATCTTTATTAAAAACATTTTCATTAACCGTACCAATAATCGTATCTTCTTTCAGTACCGTTTCTGTAATTTCAAGATTAGAAGTAGCCATAGCATTCTTTGAATTATGTACTTCATTTTTCAATACCTCTGCCTCTTTTTTATCTTCTAAAGCAATGGCATTTAAAGAACTGTCCGTGCTTTTGTTAACTACAGGCGGTAAAACAAATTGCTCTATAGGCGCTTCCAACTCTTTTCTTTTCTCATTATTTTCATTTACAATACTATTTTCAGGAAGAAC
Organism: Cellulophaga algicola DSM 14237; assembly: GCF_000186265.1. Taxonomy (NCBI): domain Bacteria; kingdom Pseudomonadati; phylum Bacteroidota; class Flavobacteriia; order Flavobacteriales; family Flavobacteriaceae; genus Paracellulophaga; species Paracellulophaga algicola. The sequence continues at coordinate 2,510,853 of NC_014934.1, read as the reverse complement.
TATAGTATTTTCTGCCCCTATATAAAATACAAAGGAGGCTATTAACAACCCAATAAGGCAAGCCGCAACAGCATACCACACAAACCCTTTTGATTTCTTTGCTGGAGTAGATGCTATCTGTCCTGAAATTTTATCCCAAGCATTTGCAGATGGCGTAATCGTGCGCTCATCTAGCTTCTCTTTTATATGTTCTTCAAATTTAATTGGTGCCATAACTTACTATTTTTTGTTCCTTCATTTGCTCTTGGAGCGTTCTTCTTGCTTTAAATAATTGTGATTTTGAGGTGCTTTCAGAAATATTCAGCATATCCGCAATTTCACTGTGTTTATACCCTTCTACTGCATAAAGTATAAAAACCATTTTATATCCTTCCGGAAGCTTATCAATCAATAATTGTATTTGCTCTGCATCTACTTCTGAGGAGAACGAAATTTGAGAGGCTGAATTCCGTTCAAAAACATCATCATCAAAAACTACAAATTGTTTTTTACGTAAATAGGATATTGATTCTCTAATCATTATTCTACGAATCCACCCTTCAAAACTACCTTCAAATTTAAACGTGTCTAAATACTTAAAAACTTTTACAAAACCCGTTACCATAACGTCCTCAGCAAAGGCTGTATCTTTTATATATTGCCGACAAACGCTAAGCATTTTAGGTGCATTCTTTTCATAAATATGCTTCTGAGCTTGTGCATTACCTGCAACAGCTTTTTTAATCAGAAGTTTTTCGTTAGTATAAAAAGAAATAATCTTCAACGTGTTATAGTTTTTGTTTCTATAAAGATAGACGAGACCACTTTCAAAAAGGTTGCCTAAGAATTAAAAAAAAATGAAAAAAAGTTTTAAACTACTGACTTACAGATAAATAAAAATATTATATTTTCCTATCTACCACATAATTCACCATGAGCTGCAGTGAATTTTTATAATCAGAATCTGGATAAGTTTCCAATATCGTTAATGCTTGATCTTTAAACTCCAGCATTTTTGTTACTGCATACTCAAGGCCACCGTTATCTTTTACAAAATTGATCACCTCTTTTACGCGTTTTTTATCTTTGTTGTGGTTCTTTATGGAGTTGATGACCCACTTCTTTTCCTTTTTAGAACAGTTATTGAGCACGTAGATTAAAGGTAGTGTCATCTTCTGTTCTTTTATATCAATGCCCGTAGGTTTACCAATAGCGGCATCACCATAATCAAACAAATCATCTTTTATTTGAAAAGCCATTCCACAATATTCACCAAACTTTCTAAAAACTTCTACTTCTTCAGAATCGGGTTTTACAGAGCACGCACCCAAACTACAGCATGCTGCAATTAAAGTGGCTGTCTTCTGCCGGATAATTTCATAATAAATAGCTTCCGTAATATCTAAACGTCTTGCCTTTTCTATTTGAAGTAATTCTCCTTCGCTCATTTCCCGAACCGCTACAGAGATGATTTTAAGTAAATCAAAATCGCCATTATCAATAGAGAGCAACAACCCTTTAGACAAAAGGTAATCCCCAACCAAAACTGCAATTTTATTCTTCCAAAGTGCATTGATTGAGAAAAAGCCACGACGTTTATTACTTTCATCCACCACATCATCATGTACCAAGGTGGCGGTATGGATTAGTTCAATCACAGAAGCTCCGCGATAGGTTCTTTCATTTACTTCACCATTATTAATTAGTTTAGAGGTAAGAAAAACGAACATTGGTCGCATTTGCTTTCCTTTTCTATTCACAATGTAGTGGGTAATTCTATTTAGAAGTGCCACTTTAGAAGTCATAGATTCATAGAACTTCTTTTCAAAAAGTTCCATTTCCTCTATAATGGGTTCTTTTATTTGGTCTACAACTTTCACAAATAATAATCCTGTAGTTATGCTATCGGTTAGTTCTTTGTAAAATTAGCTAAAAAATGCAAGTAGGCTAATCCGTACGGCTTTAATTTAGATAGAAATAGGCAGAAAATGGATTTTAGAACATCACCCCTGAAATCAGGGATATCAATTTCACCAACACTAGGGGTTGTATAAGGAGTATTATATTCTATATTTGTCGAAGGAAATAACAATTAAATATTTAAAAATGAAGAAAAAATTTATTGTATCGTTAGCTATTTTATTAGTTGGAGGGTTAAGCGCTACACAGGCTCAAAAATTGAAAAAATTTGGTAGTTCTGTAGAGAAAAAAATAGGACCAAAAACTATTAAAGTTCCTTATACGGATGTAATTTCTTATTTAGGATATGCTGAATCTGGCAATGAAGATGAAGTTAAAGACAATAAGAAGTTTTACTACATCTATGTATGGGTTCCTTTAGCTGCTCCTGAATTAGGCGTACGTATGGTTTCTCCTACTGACGGTAAAACTAAAGGTGCTATAGTATCTAAAGAATATACTGAAAACGCTAGTTCTAAAGATTACTTTGATACGTATATTACTTTAGAGCGTTCTGATATTATTTCTAGTGATGGACTTACAGATAGCAGTGCAAAAGGTGCTAATTGGGTTACTTTAGAACGTAATGATGATAGTTCTGAAATGCCTAAACAACCAAGTGGTAGCAGCTACAATTCATTATTAAGATACAAAAGTGAATTAGGAAGTCCTACAAAAGCAATTACTGCTGGATTATATAGAGTTGGTTTTACTACCTACAAAACAGGTGAAGTAAAAGGAACATTTATGGCTGAAGTTGCTGCTCCTATAAAATTACCAGGAGTAGTAATGGCTAAAACAATTGAGGAATTAAATGCTAAGATTGCAGCAGAGTAATTTTAAATAGTTTAGTTAATAATGTTTAGTATTAAAAAGGGTTGTTTGTAAAAAACAACCCTTTTTTTTATTATGATTTATTTGCTAATTGACCACATGCCGCATCAATATCTTTTCCACGAGACCTACGTACGGTAACAGCAATATTATGCTGCTCTAAAGTATTCACATACATATCTATAGCGGCATTTGAAGCTTGCTGAAACTCCCCATCATCAATAGGGTTATATTCTATTAAATTTACTTTAGACGGAGCAAACTTACAAAAGTCTACCAAGGCATCTACATCTTTCTGACTGTCATTAATACCTTTCCAAATTACATATTCATAGGTAATTCTACTTCTAGTTTTTGCATACCAATACTGTAGTGATTGCCTTAAATCGGTAAGGGTAAAATTAGCATTAAACGGCATGATTGAAGTTCTAATTTCATCAATTGCAGAATGTAATGAAACAGCTAATTTAAATTTAACCTCATCATCTGCCATTTTACGAATCATTTTTGGCACGCCCGAAGTAGAAACTACAATACGCTTAGGAGACATCCCTAAACCCTCTGGAGATGTAATCATATCAATTGCCTTTAGCACATTGTTATAATTCATTAAAGGCTCTCCCATACCCATAAAAACAATATTGCTCAATGGACGATTGAAATACAATCTACTTTCATTATCAATAGCCACTACTTGATCATAAATCTCATCAGGATTTAAGTTCCGCATACGCTTTAAGCGTGATGTAGCACAGAATTTACAATCCAAACTACACCCCACCTGACTAGATACACAGGCCGTTGATCTTGTTTTTGTGGGAATTAAAACAGACTCCACAATTAAGTCATCATGTAAACGAACGGCATTTTTTATGGTACCATCATTACTGCGTTGCATGACATCTACCTTTATGTGGTTGATGACAAAATTCTGCTCTAACATATCTCTAGTTTCTTTAGAAACATTGGTCATTGCTTCAAAAGAATGTGCTCCTTTTTGCCAAAGCCATTCATAGACCTGATTACCCCTAAAGGCTTTATCACCATTGGTAACGAAGAACTCTCGCAATTGTTCTTTGGTTAAGGCGCGTATGTCTTTCTTTTTAATTGTATCCACGTATTAAAGATAATTGTTTTTAAAATTGCATTTAAAAATAAATCCCGCCTAGACTAATTAGCTCAAGCGGGATTCTTTTAACAAATAAAGGATCGTTATATGATCAACATTGCATCACCATAAGAGTAGAATTTATACCCCTCTAAAATAGCTTCTTTGTATGCTTTTTTCATTAAATCATGACCCATAAATGCAGATACCATCATCAATAAAGTAGATTTTGGTAAATGAAAATTGGTTACCATACAGTTTGCAATACTAAAATCATAAGGAGGGAAAATAAATTTATTGGTCCAACCTTCAAACGTATTCAAGGTATGTTGTGAAGAAACACCACTCTCTAAACCTCTCATTGCTGTAGTACCTATAGCACAAATACGTTTTTTATTTTTCTTAGCGTTATTAACTATTTCCGTAGTTTTCTCGTCAATAATTAATTCTTCACTATCCATTTTATGTTTCGATAAATCTTCAACCTCCACTGGGTTAAAAGTACCTAAACCAACATGTAGCGTTAATTCTGCAAAATCTATACCTTTAATCTCTAAACGCTTTAATAAATGTTTAGAAAAGTGTAAGCCCGCTGTTGGTGCCGCTACTGCACCTTCATGCTTTGCATAAATAGTTTGGTAACGCTCAGCATCTTCTGCTTCTGTTTCTCTTTTGATATATTTTGGTAGTGGAGTATCTCCTAGCTCTTTTAATTTTCTTCTAAAATCAGTATAAGAACCATCATATAAAAAACGAAGTGTTCTACCTCTTGAGGTTGTATTATCAATAACTTCTGCTACTAAAGTATCATCATCACCAAAATACAATTTATTACCGATACGAATTTTACGTGCTGGATCTACTAAAACATCCCAAAGACGTTGTTCTTCGTTTAATTCTCTTAATAAAAATACTTCAATACGCGCACCCGTTTTCTCTTTATTTCCGTAAAGTCTAGCAGGAAAAACTTTGGTATTATTTAACACCATGACATCACCTTCATCGAAGTAATTAATCATATCCTTGAACATTTTATGCTCAATTTTACCTGTTTCTCTATGAATTACCATCAATTTGGATTCGTCTCTATTTTCTGCAGGGTATTCTGCTAATAGCTCCTCTGGTAATTCAAAATTAAATCCGGATAATTTCATATATCGATTTTTTGTTATTGTTAATGCGGCTGCAAAGATACAATCCTGAATAGGGCGTTGTCAAGTAAAACGTCTTTTATATTTTCAAATAACGATTATTAAAGTCTCTTTACTAGTGATTTACTAGCAAAAGCACATAAAATTCAATCATTTTTAAAAAGGAAAGCTTCTTATTGTTCGTGTACGCCAATTCCTAAGGTAGCCATGTCTGTCCAAAAATCAGGAAATGATTTAGAAACTACTTCTGCATCATTAATATAAATAGTAGTTTTTAAGGCCAAAGGAGCAAAAGCCATCGCCATTCGGTGATCATTATAGGTAGCTATTGCTACATCTGCATTAATTGACGTTGCAGCATTTAAGGTCAAGGTTTTGTCTGTAACAGAAATTGAAGCGCCTAATTTAGACAGCTCTACATCTAAGGCTTCTAATCTATCTGTTTCTTTAATTTTTAAAGTGTGTAAACCCGTTAAATGACAAGACATTTGCAAACCAAAACAGGTCACTGCAATTGTTTGAGCAATATCGGGAGCATTTGCTAAGTCCCACTCTAAGGTTTTAATTTGTGGTTCTTTTACTTTATGAAGTTCAATTTTATTATTTATAAAAACTGTATCCACGCCAAACTCCTTATAAACTTCCGCTAAAACACTATCTCCTTGAAGACTATCATGTTTATAGGATGATAAACCAATTTTAGAACCTATTTCTGATAAGGCAGCGATACTATAAAAATAGGACGCAGAGCTCCAATCTGATTCTACTATTAAGGTTTGATTTTCAACTGCTTTTTTTGGAGATACTTTAATGCTATTTCCTTCGAAAGAATTTTCTATTCCCAATTGAGTCAAAAGAGCCAATGTCATTTTTATATAAGGAACAGAAGTAATTTTACCTATTAATTCTAAAGCTATTCCGTTTTCTAAACTTGGCGCAGTTAATAACAATGCAGAAATATACTGACTACTAATATTTGCAGGAAGAGAAACTTTGTTTTTAGTAATTTTTTTTCCTGTAATTTTTATAGGAGGATATCCTTCATTTTTTACATAACTAATTTCCGCACCTAATTCTTTTAAAGCCGCTACCAAAACTTTAATTGGGCGTTCTGTCATACGCTGTGATCCAGTTAGGACAACATCTTTCCCTTCTTGAGTTGCAAAGTAAGCAGTTAAAAAACGCATTGCTGTACCGGCATGATGTATATCTACCACCCCGTCTACCATAGCTAACCCTTTTGCCATTACTTGGGCATCATCAGAATTAGATACGTTTTCTATCTTAATATTTGAATATAAAGCTTGCAACAACAAAATACGATTAGACTCGCTCTTAGAGCCTGTAACTTTAATGTTTGCTAGTATATGATTACTCTCGGGTGGTGTTAAATGTACTTTCAATATCGTATGATTTAGAAATTTTCTAGACTAGAAAAATTAAGCCGTAAAGATACTACTATTTCAATTTTTTATTGTCATGATGTCTATCGTGATCACGCTTTGTTTTCAAATCTAACTTTTTATCAAAAGCTTGTTGCAAATCTATTCCTGTTTGGTTTGCTAAACATAAAACTACAAAGACAACATCTGCCAATTCTTCACCAAGGTCTTTATTTTTATCAGATTCTTTTTCGCTTTGCTCTCCATATCTACGCGCAATAATACGTGCTACCTCTCCTACCTCTTCGGTTAATTGGGCCATATTAGTAAGTTCATTGAAATAACGAACACCGTGTTCTTTTATCCAAGTATCTACGGCTTTTTGTGAATCTAAAATATTCATGATAGTATCGTTTTATTCTTTATTTTTTGTATCAATACAAATAGTAACCGGACCGTCATTTAAAAGTTCTACTTTCATATCGGCTCCAAAAACTCCCGTTCCTACTTTCCTACTTAAATCTTGCTCTAGCTTTAAAACAAACTGCTCGTAAAGTGGTATAGCAACTTCTGGTCTTGCTGCTTTAATATAAGATGGGCGATTTCCTTTTTTTATAGCTGCGTGTAATGTAAACTGACTCACAACAATAGCATCACCTTCAGTGTCTAAAAGTGATTTATTCATTACCTCATTTTCATCATTAAAAATACGAAGATTCGCTATTTTCTTAGAAAGCCATTCAATATCATCCGTATTATCTGCGTCTTCAATACCTAAAAGAATAAGTAATCCCGCATTAATCTTACTGATTAACACCCCATTGACGCTTACACTAGCTTTTGTTACTCTTTGTACTACTGCTCTCACTTTTTCTCTCCGTAAATATCTGTTCTGTAATTTTCTTCTTCACCCTTAACCATTTGCACATAGCTACGGTACCTGCTCCATGCTACCTCATCATTATCTAATGCATCTTTAACAGCGCATTTAGGTTCTTCTATATGCAAACAATTATTAAATTTACATTTTTGTTTTAATGCGAAGAATTCGGGAAAATAATTTCCTATTTCTTCCTTTTCCATATCAACAATACCAAAACCTTTAATCCCAGGTGTGTCTATAATTCTAGCACCAAAATCTAGATCGTACATTTCAGCAAATGTTGTCGTATGCTGCCCTTGCGCATGCTGTACAGATATCTTTTTTGTTTTTAAGTCTAGTTTGGGCTCTACAGCATTTACCAATGTAGATTTTCCTACCCCAGAATGCCCTGAAAACATACTGGTTTTACCCACCATAAACTCTTTTACCTTTTCTATATTCTTTCCTGTGGTAGAAGAGATACCCATACAGGTATAACCAACACTACGGTAGAGTGCCGCTAAATATTTAATTTCATCTAGCTCCTCGTCATTATAGGTATCTATCTTATTAAACAATAAGATAGCCGGAATATGATAAGCCTCTGCTGTTACTAAAAAACGATCTATAAAACTTGTAGAAGTAGGCGGATTATTAAGCGTAATCATAAGAAAAACTTGATCCAAATTAGCAGCGATAATATGCGTCTGTTTTGATAAGTTTACTGACTTACGGATGATGTAGTTTCTACGAATGGCTATATCGTTAATAATTCCGACAGTTTCATCACCAATAGTTTCCACCTCAAAAGTTACATTATCTCCGACAGAAACGGGATTGGTACTTTTAATTCCTTTAATCCTGAATTTTCCTTTAATTCTGCATTCGTAAAAGCTACCTTCTTGGGTTTTTACAGTGTACCAACTACCAGTAGATTTATATACGACTCCTTGCATTTACTTCTTTTTCGATTTTGAAACACAAAATAACAACTTTTATGCTTAATAAAGCACAAGAAACGAAGTTGCTTTTACTCTTACCTGATGTAACCAAGCTATTTATAAGCTGCACTCTTACTCCATAATCCGAACTCTACCCCCTGCAAAAATATTTTTATTTACTTGTTTTGGGTTTCCATAAACATTAACGTCACCTCCAGCTTTAATTTTAATATCAATTTTTTTAGAAGCATAAACTTCCGCTTCTCCTGCTGCTGTAATTTTTACCGTTGCCATTTCTGTTCTTAATTCTCTACCTTCAAAGATACCTCCTGTATTTAAAACTACCTCTTGATTTTTTGCCATTCCTGAAGCTTCAACAATACCCCCCGTAACAGCGCGCACCTTAAGATAATCTACATCTAACCCTACTTTTATCTGTGCGCCTTCTTGAGTTTTAAGCTCAATCATATTTTGCTCAATAGTCGCATTTGAAGTTATTTTAGCCCCTTCATTTCCATCAATTAAACTTAGCTCTTTATAATACACCTCTACAAAAGTATCTTCCCCATGAAATATTTTATCTAAAATCATTCTAATTTTTAAGACCCCATTTTTGTTTACCAGACTAATGTCGTCTACATTTTTCCCTTTGATCAGAACTTTATTCTCTTCAGATTTTATAAGATTCACCTCAATAAGATCAAAAACTTTTACCTCATGAAAGTTGCCCATATCTCTATCTACAATCCGTTGCGAGAAAGCACTAAGAGTTATCAGAAAAAAGGATGCGAGTAGTAAATTTTTCATATTGTATTTATTTAAATTTTTATAAAGACAAAGACTTTTTACAAATGTTACACTTTAAAAATAAAAAAACCCACTTAAAAAAGCGGGTTTTAATTATATGACGAGAATAGAACTTAAGAGTTTATAACTTTCTCTTGGTGGTTTATGGATTCTTGATGAATTGCTTTAAACATTTTTAAAACAAACTCTTCGCTCAGTCCTTTAGATTCTCCTTCTAAGATCATTGCACCCAAAATTTGATTCCATCTGTTTGATTGAAGAACAGCAACATTTTTTTGCTTTTTTAAACCTCCAATACCATCAGAAATTTTCATTCTCTTCCCTAGCATCTCAATTAATTGAGCATCTACAACATCTATCTGAGCTCTTAAATTACTCAATTCGCTATTATATTCAGCTTCAGGATCAGATTCTTTTCTAATTTTCAAATCACGCATGATCTGAATTAATTTTTCTGGAGTCACTTGCTGTGCTGCATCACTCCAAGCATTTTCAGGATCAAAATGTGTTTCTACCATTAAGCCATCAAAATTAAGATCTAATGCTGTCTGACATACATCAAAAATCATTTCTCTATTTCCTGTAATATGAGATGGATCGTTGATTAAAGGTAAATCTGGAAATTTATTCTGAAACTCAATCGCTATCTGCCATTCTGGAATATTTCTATATTTTGTTTTCTCATATGTAGAGAAACCTCTATGAATTGCTCCTAAATTTTTAACACCAGCTGTTTTTAATCTTTCAATACCACCTAACCAAAGTGCTAAATCTGGGTTTACAGGATTTTTAACCAATACAATTTTATCTGTTTCTCCTAAAGCATCTGCAATTTCTTGCATAATAAAAGGGCTCACCGTAGAACGCGCACCAATCCATAACAAATCAATATCATGCTCTAAAGCTAACTTTACATGAGCTGCATTAGCAACTTCTGTACAAGTTTTCATACCTGTTTCTGCCTTAACTTTTTGTAACCACTTTAAACCTAAAGCTCCTACCCCCTCAAACATTCCAGGACGAGTTCTTGGTTTCCAAATACCAGCGCGGTAATAATTTACATCAGTATCTTTTAATTGATGTGCAATTTTTAGTACTTGCTCTTCCGTTTCCGCACTACATGGCCCTGCTATTACTAGAGGATGATCTAGTTTCATATCATCCAACCATGTTCTCATTTGTTTTGAATTCTCCATCTCTTCTTGTTCTATTTTTTATTAAGTGGTATTCCGTTTAATATTTCTTTTATTCTATTGGTACTATTCATTTCATTGTAAATACCTTCAAAATCATCTTCTAAAAGCATTTGTTTAAAAGCTTTCAGGTTTTGTATGTATTCATCTAAAGTCTCTACAACATTAGCTTTGTTCTGTTTAAAAATCGGGGTCCACATTGCTGGTGAACTTTTTGCCAAACGAACCGTACTTTCAAATCCACTGCCCGCCATATCAAAGATATCTCGCTCGTTTTTCTCTTTCTCAATTACCGTTTTTCCCAGCATAAAGGAACTGATATGCGACAAATGTGATACATAAGCAATATGTTTATCATGCGCTTCCGGATTCATATACCGAATTCGCATCCCTAATTTCTGAAAAACAGTCAGTGCTCTTTCTTGCAATTTGAAGGCTGTTTTTTCGACCTCACAAATAATATTTGTTTTGCCTCGAAACAAATCATTAATTGCTGCCGATGGGCCAGAAAACTCTGTTCCTGCTATAGGATGACATGCTAAAAAATTTCTTCTTTTAGGATGTGAAGCTACAGCGTTACAAATTAAAGCTTTTGTAGAGCCTGCATCCAACACAACAGCATCATCATTTACGACATCCAACACTTTAGGAAGCTCAAAAACCATAACATCTACAGGCACTGAGATGATTACGATATCCGCTATTGACAAATCATCATAACTAGCTTTTTTATCAATTAATTTAATTGATAAAGCTTCTTCGATATGTTTTTCGTTGGTATCGATACCATAAATCACTGCATTAGGATTATTAACTTTTATATCCTTAGCCATTGATCCTCCTATTAATCCGACACCTACAATAAATACGTTCATTTTTATTTTGATAAAAGAGAAAAGTTTCGAAAAAGAAAAATCAAGTCTTACGCTATCATTTTTCTGTATTCTGCATTCTTTTTTCTTAATTCTTAATTTCCGAAACCTGTTCTTAAAACGACTTACTTCATATAAAAGCGCTCGAACAGATATTATTTCTTATCCTAAACTTACGATGCAACCAACTCACAATAACTACGCTCAGTGAATAGTTTTTTTTAAAAAATTCTTTACATGTTGTACGCAGTAACCAACAATTTTGCTTAAAACCGACTAATCGCTTCTTTAATTTTATCCTCAGTTACACAAAGTGAAAAACGAATATACCCTTCTCCATTACTTCCGAAAATAGTTCCTGGAGTGATGAAAATATTTTTCGTATAAAGTATGTCATCAATAAATTCCTCTGCAGATACTGCTCCTTCTGGTAATTTTGCCCAAACAAACATGCCTACCGCATTTTCATCATACGAACAACCTAGTTTATCTGCTAATTGCAACATTAAGGCTTTACGCTTTTCATAGATTTCATTCAATCCATCAAACCAATCTTGGCTACTTTTCAATGCTGCAATAGCTCCTTTCTGTATGCCGTAAAACATACCTGAATCCATATTACTTTTAACTTTTAAAATAGCACTAATATGCGCCTCACTACCTAAAACCATTCCTACACGCCAACCAGCCATGTTAAATGTTTTACTTAAAGAATTAAGTTCTAAAGCAACATCTTTAGCCCCATCAATACTTAAAATACTTTCTGGAGTGGCATTCAGCACAAAACTATAAGGATTATCATTAATCAATAAAATATCATTTCGCTTAGCAAAAGCAATTAATGCTTTAAATTGATCTTTGGTAGCTGAAGCCCCTGTAGGCATATGCGGATACGAAACCCACATTACTTTTACTTTAGATACATCTTGTTCCTCTAAAACTTCTAAATCTGGAAACCATTTAGAAGCTGCCGTTAGATCGTAATATTTTGGCGCCGCTCCTACTAGCTTAGTTACCGATGTATAGGTAGGGTAGCCAGGGTTAGGTATTAGTGCCTCATCTCCAGGGTTCAAAAATGCCATGCTAATATGCATGATTCCCTCTTTAGAGCCCATTAAAGGAAGAACCTCCGTTAACGGATTAACAAGAACATCATAGTAGTTACTATAAAAATTAACAATAGCCTCTCTAAATTCTGGTAAACCTTGGTAACTTTGGTATTGATGTGCACCAGCATCCGTTACAGCTTCCTGTACTGCTTTTATCACATCCTCTGAAGGTGCTAAGTCTGGACTACCAATACCCATATTAATGATTGGTTTTCCTTCAGCCATTAATCCGCGAACTTCTCTTAGTTTTTTTGAAAAGTAGTATTCTTCTACGGTATTTAGCCGATCTGCAGTTATGATCATACTCTAGCGTTTTTATATTCTCCTAATATTTTAAATTCTTCCGTCATAATTTCTAAAAGCGATTTTGCTTTTGTGAAATCCTGATACGCATCAAAAGTAACATCAACAAAAAATGCATACTTCCATGGGCGCTCAATAACGGGTAACGATTGTATTTTAGTTAAATTTAAATTACAATCACTCATTACATTTAGCAATGCTGCCAAACTACCTCGTTTGTGATCTGCAATAAAACGTATAGAAGCTTTATTGATTTCTTCTGGCGGCAACGCTTTATTTTCTTTATTGATGATTAAGAAACGAGTTGAATTATTGCTGATGGTCTGTATCTCATTGGCAATAATCTCTAAACCATATAATTCTGCCGCAGCTTTAGGTGCAATTGCCGCAATATTCATTAATTGCTTTTCTTGAATTTGTTGCGCTGTTTCAGCAGTATCTACCGCTTCTACCAATTTAATATGTGCATACGATTTTAAAAAATCTTTACACTGCAACAACGCCATAGGATGTGAATGTACTTCTTTAATATCTTCAATTTTCTGACCTGGAAGAACCATTAAATTATGATGGATATTTAAAAAATGCTCTCCAATAACATGCAAATTATTATGATGAATCAATGCATAGTTTGGAATTATAGAACCTGCAATAGAATTCTCTATAGCCATAACAGCTTGGTCTGCTCTTCCTGATAAAGTTTGACAAACTAGCTCGTCAAAAGACATGCATTCTACCAGTTCAATGTTTTCTCCAAAGTAATCTTTCGCCACTTGATGGTGGTTAGAACCTTTTACTCCTTGTATGGCTATTTTTAATTTCATACCTAAACTCCTATTATTTAAATACTACAATTACTATTGACATCTCAAAAAAAATCAAAAAAAAAGCCCCGTTATATACGGGACTTTTTTGAAATATATATTTTGAAATATACTACAACAGTCCCGCACCTCTCTTAAAAAAGAAGTAAAAAAAGAAACCGTTCCAGAAATATAGTTTTGTCATAATTGTAATAAACTTTGGCTAAAGTAATACTTATATTCAAAAATCAAAATATACTAAGATCTTTTTTTTAATCTTTTATTTTTTAAAACAATAAGTACCGATACTGTGAGATTATATGTCTTTTGATGCGAATAGTTTATCACTAAAGGAGACTCTGGATCAAAAAAAAATAATTAAGAACTATTTTTCTAGCTATTACCAAGTAGTAACTATTGTTTTAACTATCAAGAATAGCGTCAACAACCCTATCTAAAACTTTTTGAATAGTAGGGTTTGTACAATTTACAAGGATAGAAAAAACCATTTTTTGTTCTGGATACACAAAAAAATTAGCGTAACCACCTACTCCATTACCTATATGCCCATAATAAGGTCTACCTTTAGCATCCTCACTCACTTGCCATCCTAAACCATAGTAAGTAGGGTTCTGATTTAGCATTTCACTGGTTAAAAATTGTTTTAGAACACTAAAATCTAAAATCTTATGATCAAGATAAGCCTGACCTATTTTTGTAATATCTGTTGCTGTAGCTAAATAGCCCCCACCCGCTAATTTATAATGATTATTAGCCGCTATTGCAGCTTTAAAACCTATAGCACATTTAGAATAAAAGGTCGTGAGTTGTAATTCTTGATTCTCAATAGTATCTATTCCAGAAATATCTGATGGAAAAGTACTCTTAAGCCCAAGTGGTTGCAGTACTTTTTCTGACACATACTCTTCGAAAAGTACACCACTAGCTTCCTGCATCGCTAAGGAGATTAAGACCCAATCATAGCTATTGTAATGGTACCCTGTTCCTGGTTCAAAAAGTAAATCTGAATCTTTAAAAACAGCAATACTTTCTTTTATGCTATAGGGGTTGTTTAAGGCATATTCTTTACCCAAATACCCTCTAATACCCGCCGTATGGCTCGCAAGCTGACGGATAGTAAAGTCCCACTCCTTTTTTGGATAATAAGGTACATAGGTATAGAATGAAGCATCTAAATCTATAATTCCTTCTGCAACCATGTGTGCAAGCGCAGTAGCTGCTATAGGCTTAGAAACACTAGCAATTCTAAAAACCGATGTTTCAGGGTGTATCGCTATACTTTTTTCAAGATCTGCAAATCCGTATCCTTTTTGAAAATAAGATTCTCCGTTCTTTAAAACTGAAATGGCTAAACCTGGAATTTTTTTAGTCGCAATTAAATGAGCTAACAAATCATCTGCTTTTGCTAAACCTTGTAATTGAACATCTTCTCCAACCACGCGTTTAAAAGCAAAAAAATCTTTAAAATAAGATAGCAATGGTTTTTTCAAGGTTAGTTTCTATAGATAAGTTTTCCTTTGTACAACTGTTCAACTTCAACATTTACTGGTGTATTATAACTTATAACATCACCTGTGCCTACTATTTTTCCTGTTAATGACTCTTGTGGATTTACCAACATGTCATTAGTTCCTCTATGATTTATAGTGATTTTTTTTGCAAAAAGACTTTCTGCATGCAATCTAGAATCTCCAGCAGCAAAAACAACATTTAAATTTTCTGTTATTCCTGAAACATTAAAAAATGCAATTCCGTTAGAGACAATATTAACGCTCGTATTATTTACTTCAATATAAAATTCGCCATCTGTAGTTTCTGCTTCTGGCTCACCATAGCTTTCAGACAATAGAGATAGAGAAGGATAATTCAAAACACCATCGCTCTTAATTAAGAAGCCCGTACTACTTCTTATTTCCGAAATATTTGGCGAAGAAACATACAATGTCGTTAGTCCATAATCACGCACTAGATTACAACTATTATCATTATAAGCTACCAATCTATTATCAATTATTTCTACACGAATATCATTCCGTAAATTCTCTCCTGTTTCTAAAACAATTTTTTGTTCCTCAGCTTGCTTAAGCACTAACTTGACTCCATCAAAAATTGTTATTTTAGAAAATGATTCTAAAACCAATTCTTCCTGAATTAAGTCTCCTGATTTTTGAAGACAATCTGAGGAATTTTCACTATCACACCCTACTAATAATGAAAAAATCAAAAACAATATACTATACTTTTTTATCATTTAATTTTTATAATCGGATACCAATACCAAATTCTACCGCCTCTGCTTTTGCACCGTGAGATTTTAATGTTAAAGCACCATACACTTTATCACCGAAATAACGTTTTAAACCTATTCTATTATAAACCCTTCCCTCAAAATCAAAGGGATAATATACATAATAGCCTAACTGACTGATAACAGACATTTTATTGATAAATAACTCGTGACCAATAAAAACACCTACTCGTTTATAATCATCATCGGCACTGACATTATTTTCAGGAAATGCAATAGATTGGTATTTGATGAGTTCTTTTAAGAATTTAGAAAAATATACATCTCCTCCTACTTGAATAGCACTCAAGTCCGAAACGCGCTTATCTGCATACCCTGATAAAATATAAAACGGAAACTGACCTGAATTAATTACATCACTCTCATTAATTCCTGTTCTAAAAGCTAGATTATATTTTACGGGTTCTATTATCTTTTTCTTTTCGGTTTTCAAATAAGTAAGCTCCTTTCCTCCATCTAAATCATAGGTAACACCTACATTTAAAGCAAAAGTATTGGTAGATGTATTAGGTGCTTTTACATTCGCATTAGAATAATGCATTACCGAAAATCCTGCTTTAAAACCAATACCTTTTACAATATTCTCCTTATGAAAATTAAGCATTAAATACGTAGTACTCAAAATCTGAGAACCAAAAGCATTGTTTCTAAAATTGGTTTCTTTATCGTATGGGTTGGTCATATATGCCAATCCCTGCCCTATTCTAAATTGCAAATAGCGATTTAAAAAATAGAAATTATAATGAGCATATGCAGCATAACTCTCACCCAAGGTTTCATTGTTATAATCCTGATAAATAAATGAAAACCCTAAATCTGGATAATTATAACGTTGTTGCCAATATTCTTCCCCGTATGTTTTACGGTTTAGACTTAGTATAATCCCACCAGGATGCGAATCTATAAGATGCGTAATGTCTGGATTATGGCGTAAAATAGAACCATAAAACTGACTTGCATCAAGCGTATACCTCTTATCTTCTTCGCTTTTTTGAGCATAGCAGCCTAGCGCCAGAAAGATAAAATAAATAGAAAATTTAAATTTCATTGGTTAATTTAATGGTGCCAAATGTAAGAATTCACTTTAAAATCGGAACTAACTTATCTAGTTAATTAAAAAATTTCTTTCGCGATTGCCTTTATATTATTAGATTTCCCCATAGAATAATAATGCAATACAGGAATCCCAGCAGCTTTTAATTCTTTTGATTGCTGAATAGCCCACTCTACACCTACTTGCCTAACCTCAGCATTATTCTTACAAGCCTCAACAGCCTCTACCAAATCATGTGGCAAATCTAAACTGAATATTTGCGGTAATAATTGCAAATGACGTTTAACTGCTATTGGTTTAATTCCTGGAATAATAGGTACATTAATTCCAATCTCTTTTGCCGCTTCTACAAATTGAAAATATTTTTGATTATCAAAAAACATTTGTGTCACCACATAATCTGCCCCGGCATCTACCTTTTGTTTTAATCTAATTAAATCAGACTTAAAAGATGGTGCCTCTAGATGCTTCTCTGGATACCCCGCAACACCTATACAAAAATTAGATCTATCTTCTCCTTGCACATCATCATGAAGATACCTTCCTTGATTTAAATTTTGAATCTGACTTACCAATTCTGAAGCAAAGCAGTTACCATCTTCAGTAGGCTTAAAGTACTTCTCTTCTTTCATAGCATCACCACGTAAAGCCATTACATTATCAATACCCAAATAATGACAGTCAATCAACATATATTCTGTCTCTGCTTTTGTAAAACCACCGCAAATTACATGCGGAATCGTATCTACATCAAACTTATGCTTTATAGATGCGCAAATGCCAACTGTACCAGGACGCATACGCGTAATTTTTTTATCATAAAGTCCCGCTTTATCCACATAAATATATTCTTCCCTTGAGGTCGTCACATCAATAAATGGCGGATTAAACTCCATCAAAGGCTCTATATTAGCATACAATTCTTGAATACTATTCCCCTTTACTGGTGGAACAATTTCGAACGAAAACAAAGTGTTTCCATTGGCATTTTTTATGTGGTCTGTTACTTTCATTTCCGTATTCTAATTACAATCCTATTTTTATTTTTGGCGTTTTAACAGGCTATTCGCTATATCTTTTATGCTTTTTCAAGCAAAAAAGGATGCCGCTACTATCCTTAACGCAACCATTTTACAGGCTTTCTAACTTTTCTTTTACCGCAGTATACGCTTCTTCATACTCCCAATAGATCCATCGGCCATCTACATAATCTGTCAAGATATATCTCTCGCTTAATGATTTTATTCTGTTTACCGCTACCAGCTTTTTAGCAAAACCATTAACTTTTATATGTTCTTCTATCTCTTTGTTATGTTCATCATAACCATGACTAATCATAAAACTACCTAAACTAAGTTCTATAAAATCCTTCATACTAATCGTCTGCTATATTTGTAGCTAACCAACGCGAAGCATCTTCTAAAGAAATTCCTTTTCTATTCGCAAAATCTGCTACTTGGTCTTCTTTTATTTTTCCTAGCCCAAAATAACGTGCTTCAGGGTTAGCAAAATAATACCCACTAACGCTTGAAGCTGGCCACATAGCTAAACTCTCTGTTAGTTTTACTCCAATTTTATGCTCCACATCAAGTAATTCCCAAATCGTTAATTTCTCTAAGTGATCGGGGCAAGCAGGATACCCAGGAGCAGGACGAATCCCTTTATAGGTTTCATTAATTAAATCTTCATTACTCAAGGTTTCATCTGAGGCATAGCCCCAATGTTTTATTCGCACCTCTTTATGCAGGTATTCCGCATATGCTTCTGCCAAACGATCCGCTAATGCTTTTACTAAAATGGAATTATAATCGTCTAAATTATCCTTGTACGCATCTGCCATTTCATCGGCTCCAAAACCAGTACTGACACAAAAACAACCTATATAATCTTGCTTCCCTGAAGCTTTAGGAGCTATAAAATCTGCCAAAGCATAATCAGGCACACCTTCTCTTCGTTTTAATTGCTGACGAAGGGTTCTAAAAACCCTCTTCTGCCCTTCGGGAAACTCTTCCGAAACAGAAGCAACAACTTCAATATCATCATCATTAATTGCGTTAGCAGGAAATAATCCAAAAATCCCTTTAGCCGTTAATCTTTTTTCTGAAAATATCTTTTTCAACATCTTCTGAGCATCAGCAAACAACTCTACCGCTTGCTCACCTACCACATCATCTGTTAAAATATCTGGGTATTTACCATGCAATTCCCATCCTCTAAAAAAAGGAGACCAATCTATAAAAGGCTCTAATTTCTCTAAGTCTACCTCTTCAAAAGTTTGAATTCCTAATTGATTAGGTTTGGTGATTTTAGAATCCTCCCATGCAATTTGAAGCTTATTCTCACGAGCTTGAGCTATGGTTTTATATTCTTTCTTTTTTGTTCTACTTAAAAACTTATCTCTAAAAGATTCATAATCAAGTTTAATATCTTGTTTGTAATTAGTAGCCGTCTCTTTCTTTAATAAATCACCAACAACAGTTACCGCCCTGGAGGCATCATTCACATGTACCACCGCTTGGCTGTATTGGGTATCTATTTTTACAGCAGTATGCGCCTTACTCGTCGTTGCCCCACCTATTAACAAAGGAACTTTAAAGTTCTGGCGTTCCATTTCTTTCGCCAAAAATACCATCTCATCTAATGATGGTGTTATCAATCCGCTTAAGCCAATAATATCTACATCGTGTTCTATAGCTGCATTGATAATTTTTTCTGGCGGAACCATTACTCCAAGATCAACAATCTCATAATTATTACAAGCCAGAACTACACTCACAATATTTTTTCCAATATCATGAACATCTCCTTTAACGGTTGCCATTAATATTTTTCCGGCACCTTTATCGTCTCCTTCTTGCGGATTCCTTAACTTTTCTTCTTCAATATACGGCAGTAAGTAGGCTACCGCTTTTTTCATTACTCGGGCAGATTTCACCACTTGTGGTAAAAACATTTTTCCGCTACCGAATAAATCTCCAACAACGTTCATACCCGTCATTAAATTCCCTTCAATAACCTCAATTGGCTTATCTGCTGCTACACGGGCTTCTTCTATATCTTCAAGAATATATTGATCAATACCTTTCACTAAGGCACGGGTTATTCTATTTTGCAAAGGTTCTTCTCTCCAAGATAAATCTATCTTACTTTCTTTTGCAGTACCTACAACCGTTTCTGCAAAATCTAAAAGGCGCTCTGTAGCATCGTCTCTTTTATTTAGAATAACATCTTCTACACGCTCTAATAAATCTTTAGGAATATCATCATAAACACCCAATAAACTAGGGTTTACAATCCCCATGTTCATTCCTGCTTGTATTGCGTGGTATAAAAATACAGAGTGCATTGCTTCACGAACGGGATCATTACCCCTAAAACTAAAAGACACATTACTAACCCCACCACTCACACTACAATGAGGCAGATTTTCTCGCACCCATCTCGTTGCTTCAATAAAATCAATGGCATTTAATTTATGCTCATCCATTCCTGTAGCCACAGGAAATATATTTAAATCGAAAATAATATCTTCTGGCGCAAAGTTTACTTCATTTACCAGAATATCATAAGAGCGTTTTGAAATCTCTAATCTACGTTCATAATTATCTGCTTGGCCAGTTTCGTCAAAAGCCATAACAATAACAGCAGCACCGTAACGCTTAATTAATTTTGCATGGTGTTTAAATTGCTCTTCGCCTTCTTTAAGGCTAATAGAATTCACCACACATTTACCCTGTACTACTTGTAAACCTGCCTCAATAATCTCCCATTTAGAGCTATCAATCATGATAGGCACTCTAGAAATATCTGGTTCTGCAATCACTAAATTCAAAAACTTAACCATGGCTTCTTTGCCATCGATAAGTCCGTCATCCATATTAATATCTATAATCTGTGCACCCCCATCTACCTGATCACGAGCTACACTTAAAGCCTCCTCAAACTTTTCTTCTTTTATTAGACGAAGGAATTTTTTTGAACCTGCTACATTTGTACGTTCACCAACATTTACAAAGTTTGTATTTTCCGAAAGCACTAAAGGCTCCAAGCCTGAAAGTTTCAGATACTTTCTTTCGTTACTCGTTATTCGTTGTTCGTTGTTCGTCATATTTTCTTCTGGTAGTTAATAAAACCGTTCAACAATTTTTTAACTCTTTCTACTTCCTTTGAAATTATATTAATCTCTGACATTATAAAAATCTAAATCTTTTGTCAAATTAATTGAGTTTCTAATTCATATAAAGAACCTCGACTAATATGCAAAAAATGCACAGTTTCATTTGAAGTTCTTCTTCCACAGCCCACTGCTATATTCGAAGACACGGAAACCACGCACCTTCTTATTCGCGATGTCTGCCCATATTGTTCCTCTTTAGGAAAAATTTTCGTCAAAACAATCAACGATTTACGATTAACCCGCAACTATTCTAGGTTTTATATCTTTCACTACGTTAGCAATAGCAGAAATATGCTCTGGTGTAGTACCACAACAACCCCCTACTATATTCACTAAGTTTTTTTCTACGTATTCTTTTATTTGAGCTGCCATTTCATCTGGCGTTTCATCATATTCACCAAAGGCATTTGGCAAACCTGCATTTGGATGCGCTGATACTGCAAAACCAGTTTTAGCGGACAAAACTTCTAAATGGGGTACTAATTGACTTGCTCCTAAAGCACAGTTAAAACCTACCGATAAAATTGGAATATGTGATATAGAAATCAAAAAAGCTTCTGCTGTTTGCCCTGATAAAGTTCTTCCAGAAGCATCTGTTATCGTACCACTTACCATAATTGGAATATCAATACCGCGCTCATCTTTTACTTCTTCAATCGCAAACAATGCTGCTTTAGCATTTAACGTATCAAAAATGGTTTCTACCATTAGCAAATCTGAACCACCATCAATCAAGGCTTCCACCTGCTGCTTATATGCTATTCTTAATTCATCAAAGGATACTGCTCTATATCCTGGGTCGTTTACATCTGGAGACATACTTGCCGTTTTGTTCGTCGGGCCAATACTACCAACTACAAAGCGGGGCTTGTGTGGCTCTTTTGCCGTAAATTCATCTGCTACCTGCTTTGCTATTTTTGCAGATTCATAGTTTAGTTCATATACCAGGTCTTCCATGTAATAATCTGCCATGGCAATTGTAGTGCTCGAGAATGTATTGGTTTCCACAATATCTGCTCCTGCTGCAAAATATTTACGGTGCACATCCGCTATTGCTGCTGGCTGTGTTAATGACAACAAATCATTATTACCCTGTAAAGGGTGTTCCCAATCTTTAAAACGCTCTCCTCTAAAATCTTCTTCGGTAAATTTATGGCGTTGAAGCATAGTTCCCATAGCTCCATCTAGCACTAAGATTCTCTCTTTAAGTATCTCTTTTATGTTCTTCATTTCTCTTTTCTAAAAAACTGCTCTGCATTAGTGATAGCAGCGACATCCTTTTTTACTTAATCAAGTAAAAAAGATATAGCGGATAGCACGCTCATTTGCTGTTGTGCAAATGAAATGCTCTAATATTAAAATATCAAGTAAAGTAAAAACTAAGACGAAATGTTTCGCTTTTGTTATCTATTTCAAAAATGAATCTAATTTTGAATAGAACTTAGCACCTTCTTTTGGAGTAAACCTACTTCTAAAAGGGTTGCCAAGGCTTCACAGGGTCTAGTCCCTCCACCTTTCTTGATAACTATTTTTCAATGTTGCAATGAACTGTTTGAATTGACTGCAAAGAAACACCACAGCATAATTAAAACCAAATAAACTAAACAATAAAAGCCTTCTAACACTAAAGTAAGAAGGCTTTTATAGATGAAAAAATTTTAAATTTAAGAGATACTTTGTACCACTTCCTTTTTAGCTTCTTTTTTAGTTCCGTCAAATCCTTCTACACCACCAACAGTAGTATACTTCATGACATAACGTTTTCCTGGATTAACGATTTGATATGCGAATTGACACATAACAGCCGCCTCATGGAACCCTGAAAGAATTAATTTCAATTTACCTTCGTACGTATTTACATCACCAATAGCAAAAACACCTGGGATGTTTGTCTGGTAATCTTTAGCGTTATTTACTTTAATTGCATTTTTATGAATCTCTAATCCCCAATCGCCGATTGGACCTAATTTTGGAGAAAGACCAAATAAAGGAATAAAGTTATTTACCTCTAAAATAGTATCTTCTTTTTCCTTATCGTTATGTTTGATCACTACAGATTCAATCTTACCATCTCCTGCAACACCAATAACCTCAGCTTCAGTAAACAATTTAATTTTACCAAGCTTTGCTAATTCTGATGCTTTCTCTACAGAATCTAATGCACCTCTAAATTCATTTCTTCTATGAACTAGAGAAACTTCTGAAGCAACATCTGCTAAGAAAATAGCCCAATCTAAAGCAGAATCGCCTCCACCAGCTATAACTACTTTTTTACCACGGTATACTTCTGGGTCTTTAATAAAGTAATTTACTCCTTTATCTTCGAAATCTATAATATTTGGTATCAAAGGCTTTCTTGGCTCAAAAGAACCCAAACCACCTGCTATAACCACTACTGGCGCATGGTGTTGTGTACCTTTATTTGTAGTCACGATAAATGAACCATCTTCTTGCTTATCTAATGTCTCTGCACGCTCTCCTAAGGTATAACCCGCTTCAAAAGGCTTAATTTGCTCCATAAGATTATCTACCAATGTTCCTGCTAAAATTTCTGGAAAAGCTGGAATATCGTAAATTGGTTTCTTTGGATATATCTCTGAACACTGACCACCTGTTTGTGGTAATGCATCAATTAAATGGCATTTTAATTTTAATAATCCTGCTTCAAAAACGGTAAATAACCCTGTTGGTCCCGCTCCGATAATTAAGATATCTGTTTTTATCATCTCTACTAATTGAAAAAATTCTTGTTTGAAATAACACCTAAAATACTACTGCAAATTTACAACAGTAAAATAAATTAATCGCGTACTTCGTCTACTTGTTTATACGACTCTATTGCACTTGCCAGTGCTTTTCTATGATTAACCACCTCGCCGATTATTATAATTGCGGGGTTGGTTAAGTTTTGCTTTTCTACTTCTGATTGAATAGTCGAAATAGTTGCTATTCCTATCTTTTCATTTTCTCTTGTGCCATTCTGGATGATAGCGATTGGCGTTTCTGCTTTTCCTTCTTTCTCAAACAAAGCTACTATTGCTGGTAATTTTGACATTCCCATTAAGATTACTACCGTAGCATTTGATTTGGCTGCAAGAGCCACATCTGAAGAAAGCTTGTGTTCTTTTGTGGTTCCTGTAATGACCCAAAAACTTTCTGCAGCTCCTCTTTTAGTCACTGGTATATTTTGAGATGCCGGTACCGCGACAGATGAGGATATCCCTGGAACCATAGCCACATGTAAACCATGCTTTGCTGCATATTCCATCTCTTCTGCACCTCGACCAAAAATAAAAGGATCACCCCCTTTTAAACGAATTACATGTTGCGATTTTCCACGCTGCACGATAAGTTCATTAATTTGCTCTTGCTGATACGCATAGCACCCTTTGCGCTTCCCTACAAAGATGAGTTCTGCATGTTCTGCATACCCTAACAATTCAGGATTTACCAAAGCATCATACAAAACAACATCTGCTGCCTGCAGTGCTTTTATCGCTTTTAACGTAATTAGGTCTGGATCACCAGGACCCGCACCAATTACCGTAAGCAAACCTAAGTTGCTAGCATTCGTATGTTTTGTATTCTTAGTCATGATTAGTTCGCTTTTGCTAATTCAGCATTTCTAAACTCTTGAACTTTTCCTAAAAATACTTTCGTATCATTTAAGTAGTTCTTAGCAAATACTTCTGTAGGTTCATTTTTATTAATTTGAAGAATAAACTCTTCAAAACCTTTATCTAAAGCGATTCTACCATTCGCAACGAATTTCTCATCAAAATCTTTAATGATACCCGCATGCGTATTTGTTTTCTGATTTTCTGAAGTAAGGATTGCTTTCGCTGTATTTACCATTGAAGAGTATGAATGATAGATACTCGCTGCCCATTTTCCTTCATTAAAAGTAGTTGCTGCTGTTTGTATTTTCTCTTCGCTCTCAAATAATAATGTGGCAATCAAATCTATCACTACACCAGCACATTCCCCTACTCCAATAGCCTGAATATATTCTTCAGAATTACCCCAATCGATAAAATCATCAGGCGTTAAATTTTCAACATCTGTTAAATCTTTCAAGAAATCATAGAAGTACATTTGCTCTTTTTCTGCATAGTACTCTGGGAATGATAATCCGTTACCATTGGCATCAAAATCATTTAAGATTAAACGCAAAGCTTCCGGACCTCTTTTACTTGGTATTTTTACTACTTTATCTGCAAACCTACCTTCCCCATTACCCATATTACCACCCCCTAAAAGCACTTGTAATGCTGGAGCTACTAATTTAGATTTGGTACGCACAGACATCCCTTGAAAACCAATATTTGCCATGTTATGCTGTCCACATGCATTCATACATCCACTAATTTTAATAACCACATCTGGGTTATTAATATAATCAGGATATTCTTCTTTCATGATGCGCTCTAACTCTTCTGCAATACCAGTACTACTTGCAATACCTAAATTACAAGTATCTGTTCCAGGACAAGCCGTAATATCTATAGCTCTATTATAGCCAGCTTCTGTAAAGCCTAATTTCTTTAATTCAGTATAAAAGAAAGGAATCAATTCTTCTTTTACAAAAGGAACAACAATATTCTGACGCAAGCTTAGACGAATTTCGTCTGCTGCATATTTTTCTACTAAATCTGCTAAGGCACGCGCTTCTTTAAGATAAAAATCTCCCAATAAAACTTTTATACCTATAGCTACATAACCCTCCTGTTTTTGAGGAATTATATTGGTTGCCTTCCAAGCATCAAAAGCTTTTTGATCTTCGATTACTACATTTGGAATAGCTACTTCTGCAATTTGAGGTTTTGGGTAGGCTTCCGCATCAATAGGAAAAGACTTTATAGGAACAGCTGTTTGCTCTTCTTTTAATAAGGCTTTAAAACCGTCTAGTCCTAAATCTTTCATCAAGAATTTTAAACGGGCTTTTGCTCTACTTTTACGTTCTCCATACCTATCAAAAACACGAACAACACCTTCCATTAAAGGAATTATTTTATCTGTCGGTAAAAAATCATATAATAACTCTGCATGACGCGGTTGAGACCCTAAACCACCACCAAGCATCACTTTAAATCCTCTTTCGCCATTTTCAATTTTGGCTATAAAACCTAGATCATGCATGTACGAAAGACCCGTATCTGCATCACTAGAAGAGAAAGATACTTTAAACTTACGTCCAAGTTCTTGACTTATAGGATTTCTTAAAAAATACTGAAACAAGGCATGTGCATAAGGAGATACATCAAAAGGCTCATCTACATCTATACCCGCAGTTTCACTAGCCGTTACATTACGCACGGTATTACCACAAGCTTCACGTAAGGTAATGTCTGACTTTTCTAGTTCTGCCCACAACTCCGGAGTTCTGTCTAAATCTACATAGTGAATTTGAATATCTTGACGTGTAGTAATATGTAAACGACCTTTAGAATATTCTTCAGAAACATTAGAAATTGTTCTTAATTGCTCAGAAGAAACTTTACCATACGGCAATTTAATACGAATCATTTGCACACCTTCTTGGCGCTGACCGTAAACACCACGTGCTAAACGCAGACTACGAAACTTTTCTTCGTCTAGTTTACCATTATGAAACATATCGATTTTGTTTGCTAAATCGATAATATCTTTTTCTACAACCGGATTTTCTATTTCTGTTCTAAAACTTTGCATATATCTTCCCCTCCTAACCTTCCCAAGGGGAAGGAATTCTTACTCGGTTAAAATAAGAATATTGTTATTAATTTTTTTCTACCTACTTGCTTGCACCTCTTCTGGCGGCTAGAAAGATTTATTGGATAAACCCAGCCCCTACGGTACTATTTGTTTTTGTATCTATAATGATAAACGAGCCGTTTGTTCTATGATCTTTAAAGGCATCAAAGAAAATAGGCTTGTTTAATTTAAAGGTAACCCTCGCAATATCATTCATACCCAGACCATCAACATTCTCTTCTATTCCTGAGTAGTCAGGATTAATTTTATGATGAATCTTATCTACTTTAGCTAATACTTTATTCACACCATGTTGAATAACATATTTACCTCCTGTTTTTAATTGATCAGAATCCATCCAAGAAATATTAGCCGTAAACTGTTTATCAATTTGCGGTAAATCTCCCACCTTTACAATCATGTCTCCGCGACTAACGTTAATCTCGTCTTCTAAAGTGATCGTCACTGATGAGCGTCTTGAAGCAGTTTGATATTTTTTATCGTAGGCGTAAATTTCTTTTATTTTTGATTTTGTCTGTGATGGCAAGGCAACAACCTCATCACCAACACTTAACTCCCCTCCATAAACTTTACCAGCAAATCCTCTAAAGTCATGAAAGTCTTCAGTCTTAGGACGGATTACATATTGCACTGGAAAACGAGGTGTCCCTACGTTGAAAACATCTTTACTATCTAAGTTTTCTAAATGCTCTAATAAAGTCTGACCTGTATACCAAGGAGTATGTTCTGATTTATTCACTACATTATCACCCTTTAAAGCACTAACAGGAATAAATGTGATGTTCTGATCTTGGTAATCTCTCTTTGCCATTAATTCAGAAAAATCTGCTTTGATTTCATTGTATCTTTCTTCAGAAAAATCAACCAAATCCATTTTATTAACTGCGACAATAACATCTTTTACACGCAATAAATTATTGATGAAAAAGTGACGATTTGTTTGTTCAATCACTCCCTTACGTGCATCTATTAAAATAATAGCGGCTTGTGATGTAGAAGCCCCAGTAACCATGTTTCTCGTATATTCAACATGACCTGGAGTATCTGCTATAATATAACTTTTCTTTGCTGTTGAAAAATAGATATGCGCAACATCAATAGTAATCCCTTGCTCACGCTCTGCTACCAATCCGTCTGTTGCTAAAGAAAAATCTAAATAATCATATCCTTTTTGCTTACTTGTTTTTTCGATAGCCTCTAACTTATCACTTGTGAGTGATTTTGTATCGTACAGAATTCTACCGATTAAGGTACTCTTTCCGTCATCTACACTACCTGCTGTTGCTATTTTTAGTACTTCCATCCTATGCTATACCTTCCCAAAAGGAAGGAATTTTATTTAATTTGTATATTCTATTACCGCTAACATTTCCCCTCTGGGGATTAAAGGGACTCTAGAAATATCCTTGTTGTTTTCTTTTTTCCATCGCTGCCTCAGAACGCTTATCATCAATACGTGCTCCACGCTCAGAGATACTAGAATCTCTAATTTCACTAACTACTTTATCAATGCTAACCGCATCGGAAAGTACTGCTGCGGTACAAGACATATCACCTACTGTACGGAAACGCACTAAACGTTCTTGAACAACCTCGTCTTCATCACGGAAAACAATATCATCTTCAGCAGACCAAATCATTCCGTCTCTTATAAAAGTCTTACGTTGGTGTGCAAAATATATAGAAGGAATTTCAATTTCTTCTTTTTGTATATAAGACCAAACATCTAATTCTGTCCAGTTAGAAATAGGAAAACAACGAACGTTCTGACCTAATTCTATTTGACCATTTAACATATCGAACAATTCAGGACGTTGGCTTTTTTCATCCCACTGACCAAAATCATCACGAACAGAAAAAATACGCTCTTTTGCTCTTGCTTTCTCTTCATCTCTACGTGCACCACCGATACAAGCATCAAATTTAAATTCTTCTATAGCATCTAATAAAGTAGTCGTCTGCAAAGAGTTTCTACTAGCATACCTACCAGATTCTTCTTTTACTTTACCTTCATCAATAGAATCTTGCACATTACGAACAATAAGCTCTAAACCAAGTTCTTTAACCAATCTATCTCTAAACTCAATAGTTTCAGGGAAGTTATGCCCTGTATCAATATGCATTAAAGGGAAAGGAATTTTTGCCGGCCAAAATGCTTTTTGCGCCAAACGTACTAGTGTTATAGAATCTTTACCTCCAGAGAATAATAAAACTGGCTTTTCAAATTGAGCAGCCACCTCTCTAATGATGTAAATTGCTTCGTTTTCTAATGGATTTATGCCTGATGTGTCTTTCATGTTAACTTCATTTCGATTACGCTCAATGACCGTATTCAATATCTTTTTTAATTTCAACAAGATTCAATATCTTGTATTTACTATTAATTTTATAGCTATACTTAGTAAAATTAGTTTCTAAGTATGTAATCCACACTCCCGGTTTTCTAACACCTTGGTTGGATCAAAATATTTATGCTCGTTAGGCAGCTTATTTTCCTCTAGATATGCATCTAATTGCGCATCTGTCCAGTGGTAAAAAGGACTCACCTTTAAAACACCATCTTTACTTACACTAAAAATATCTAAAGAATTACGCAGGGCAGTTTGTCCTTTTCTAAGGTTTGTAAACCAAACTTCTGGCTTATGCTCCGCCATTGCTCTACCAAAAGGTTCTAACTTAACCTGTTCTGTGAAAATTGCATGATTAGGATCTTCTATACCAGGAATTCCCATAACCGCATCTCTATGTGATGAGGTCTGCTTTGGCACGTATAATTTTACATTAAGAGATAAACGCTTAATTAAATCTTCTGCATGCTTATACGTATTTGGCGTATTATATCCTGTATCGCACCAAATAACTTTAATCGTATTATCTACTGCCGTAACTGCATGTAAAATATTCACTTCGTAAGGTCTGAAATTAGTAGTCACTAAGGCATTTGAATTTTGCGTTAGTGCAAATGCTATAATTTCTGCTGGACTTGCCGAAGCAAAATCCGTATTCCATTTTTGTATATCGTTTTCTGTAAAAGCCATACTCTTAATTATTTGCCCCATTTAATCTTATTCCACATTCTTTCATGGAAAAAATATAATATCATTTTTGTAAAAAGCTCCACAACTCCTATTGAAAAAGCTAATTTTAAAGTTCCTGTCACAAGCCAAGAAATAATCACAGTATCTATCGTACCAATAATTCTCCAACTAATAGACTTAACGATGCTCCTTCTAGGATCTTCAGATTTGCTATCTTCCTTATACGTCGTCTTTGTATTTTCTTTATCTAAAATCAATTGATCTGCAATCATGAGATTAATTTTTCTATTACCCTATCGATTTAATAGAGTAAGCAAAAATAAAAATATTTCCCTAAGTAAGTCGACAAAAGAACGTTAAAATTACCTTTACCCTATAGTTTTAGTAGATTTTTAAAAAAAGAAGAGAATTATTATCAATTTGATAATGAAAATGGAGTAGTACTAAAATTAAGCTATTAAATCTGCTAAGCTTGTATTTCTATATATTTCTAGGTTGCTATCACGTACTTGAAGCATTAATTTATGAACCCCACAAGCAGCTTCATCCGGGCAATCATCACATTTCTCATAGAAATTAAGACTTACGCAAGGCACCATAGAAATAGGTCCTTCTAAAACGCGCATCACTGAAGCCATTTGTATTTCCGCAGGATCTTTTATTAAATAATACCCTCCACCTTTACCTTTTTTACTTCCTAAAAAACCAGTTTTTCGTAGCGATAATAAGATGGTTTCTAAAAACTTTTGAGAGATGTTTTCAGCATTTGCTATTTCAGAAATTTGTACCGGTTGCCTATCTACTTGTTGCGCTAAGAAGGTAAGCGCCTTTAATCCGTATTTTGTCTTTTTTGATAGCATGGCTGCTAAGATAAATAAAATTAAAGAATGTTGTGTTTCTATTTATAAGCTCCTTAATTAAACCTTCCTCACATTGATTCCTCTAAAAAATAAAAATTCACTGAGAGAAAACGGTCATTCACTGAATAGAACAGAAACGACAAAATTTAATATCCACTTTTGAGTTAGATTTTAAACGAACATTAATACATACGGAGATGATGAAAAAAAGAACCCACTTAAAGATTTTACTGCAAGCCTTATTAATTACTGCTTTGATAACTTTTAGCGCTTGTAGCAGCGATAGTGAAACCAGCTCTTCCGCTACAGATGAAAATACTTCTGAAGAAGAATCTATTGATACCAATTCTTATATTTTGGTAGCCGACACAAATAGCAATGGTGCTTATTTAATAAACCATGACGGAGACCAATTATTTAGCTGGGAATTTGATAGGAGTTTAGGTAATGACGTAAATCTTTTAGACGACGGTAGTTTAGTTGTTTGCCTTAAAGCCGATAATGCCGGAATAACTTTTGGGGGATATGGCGGTATGTTTAGAAAAATAAATGCGTACCAATCTATTGACTGGGAAGTTTCCTATACTTCTGGTGATGAGTATATGGCTCATCATGATGTGGAATACCTATCTAATGGGAATATCATTTTTCCTGTATGGGAAAAAGTAACCGCGAGTGAAGCCGCTGAGTTAGGCTTTTCTGAAAATAACGATATTTTCCCTGATGCTATTGTAGAAATGAATCCATTGACCGAAGAAATTATCTGGGAATGGCATGTTACAGATCATTTGGTTCAAAACCACGATGCCTCAAAAGAAAATTTTGGCGTTGTAGTAGACCATCCTAATAAAGTAGACATTAATTATAATAGCAGTCAGGCAAATGGAGATCTAATGCATTTTAATGGTCTTACACTAGATGAAACTAATGATATCCTATACATTACTGTAAATAATTATAGTGAAGTTTGGGTTTTAGATCATAGCACAACTACAGAAGAAGCTAGCACTAGTACTGGCGGAAATTATAATTTAGGCGGAGATTTAGTCTATCGTTTTGGCAACCCTCTTGCATATGACAATGTGGGAGAGGTAACTTTAAAAAATGTACACTACCCTAATTTAATAGAAACTGGAAATATGATTGTGTATGCTAATGATATATATGATAACCAGTCTGAAGTGGTAGAATATGAATTGAATCCTCCTTATGAACTTGTTGCTGGAGAAGATAACGAACCTGAGGTTGTATGGAGTTTTACGGATGCTGAATTATATAGTTCAGGCCTTGGTAGTGGCGTACGCATGAGTAATGGAAACACTTTAATCGCCGAAGGGAGAGATGGTACTATTTGGGAAGTAACAGCTAGTGGCGAAGTGTTATGGCAAAATACAGATTACACGACTGTTTGGAGAGCCTATGCTTACGCAATTGATGACTCTGCAGTACTAGCTTTGGGTTTATAAATCTAGAAACACTATTAAAAAGCTTCTATAATTAAAATTATAGAAGCTTTTTTGTAATCCTTTTTTAAGGCTCTAAAGCCTGTTTAATATCGGCTATTATATCATCAATATGTTCTAAACCAACTGAAACACGCACGGTACCATCTGTTATATTTACAGCCTCACGTTCTTCAGTGGTCAATTTACTGTGTGTTGTAGATGCTGGGTGTGTTACTATACTCCTTGCATCTCCTAAATTAGCAGAAAGTGATAATAGTTTAATAGCATCAAAAAAATTCCTTCCAGCTTCTAATCCGCCTTTAACTTCAAAAGCAACAATACTACCACCAGCTTTCATTTGCTTTTTAGCCACTTCATACATGGGGTGTGACTTTAAAAAAGGGTATTTTACCCAATTTACTTTTGGGTGATTTTCAAGAAACTCTGCCAATTTTAATGCATTTTCGCAATGACGATCTACGCGAACAGCAAGAGTCTCTAAACTTTTAGAAATTACCCAAGCATTAAAAGGCGATAGCGCAGGCCCTGTTATACGAGAAAAACGATAGACTTTATCTATTAATTCTGCACTCCCTACCGTTATCCCTGCCAATACACGACCTTGACCATCCATTAATTTTGTCCCTGAATGTATTACTAAATCTGCACCAAACTTAATAGGTTGCTGCAAGTAAGGGGTTGCAAAACAATTATCGATAATCAAAAGTATATTATGTTTTTTTGCGATTTTACCCAACTCTTCTAAGTCTAACACATCTACTCCCGGATTAGTAGGAGACTCTGCATAGATAAATTTTGTAGTCGGTTTTATTAATTTATCAATACCCTCTAAATCATCTATTTCAAAATAATCTGAAGTGATATTCCATTTGGGTAAAAAGTTCATGAATAAACTATGCGTAGAACCAAAGATATTACGAGCAGAAACCACATGGTCTCCACTATCCAATAGCGATGCAAAAGTAGAAAACACGGCAGCCATACCAGATGCAAAAGCAAAACCAGCTTCTGCCCCTTCCATTTTACATACTTTCTCTATAAATTCATTGGTATTTGGGTTAGAGTACCTAGAATAAATATTACGTTCTTTCTCCTCACTAAATGAAGCGCGCATATCTTCAGCATCCTCAAATACGAAGCTCGAGGTTACATACATTGGCGTAGAATGCTCTAGAAATTGTGAGCGCTCTGTTTGCGTTCTTATAGCTTCTGTTTCGAATTTGTTTTTCATAATCATCATGTTAATCAGAGATTCCTCTTCTGATTCTTCGTATCTATTTACCTTTTTCTATAATCCTCAATATATCTCCAAAAACACCACGTGCTGTTACTGCTGCACCTGCTCCCGCGCCTTGGATCACTAACGGATTTTCTCCATAAGACTCCGTATATATTTCTATGATAGAATCTGATCCTTTCACTTGTCCTAAAGCACTTTCTTTAGGAACTGAAACTAATTTCACTTCTAAATTCCCTTTTTCCTTTTGTAAATCTCCAGACAAATCACCGACATAACGCAGCACATGATTTGGCTTTTGCTCTTTTTTAATCTTTTCAAAAATGGCATCTAAGGAACTCAACTTACTTTTAAATTCATCAACCGTAACATTATGTAATGACTCCGGAATTAAATTCTGAATACTAATATCCGCAAATTCATTACTCAAATCTAATTCTCTAGCTAATATCAAAAGTTTTCTTCCTACATCATTACCAGAAAGATCTTCCCGAGCATCTGGCTCTGTAAATCCTTTTTCCATCGCTTCTTTTAGGATGGATGAAAAAGGCCTATCAACCTCTGAAAAAGTATTAAATATATAACTCAAAGATCCTGAAAAAACTCCTTTAATACGTGTAATATTCTCCCCAGACAAATGCAACAACTTAATAGTATCTATCAGTGGAAGGCCTGCGCCTACATTGGTTTCATACAAATATTGTTTCTGACTCTTTTCTAATTCTGTCCTTAAGTTTTGATAAAAGTCAAAACTTAAGGTATTTGCTATTTTGTTTGAAGATACCAAGTCAAAACCATTTTCAATCATATTTAAATAGGAAGCTACAAAGGTTTTACTAGCCGTATTATCTACTGCTATTAAATTTTCTAAATGATGTGACTTTGCAAAGTCAAAAATTGAATTCAGATCAAAAGCTACACCTTGATCATCCAAATCTGTTTTCCAATTTTCTGAAATTCCGTTTTTATTAAGCAATACTTTTTTAGAGTTTGCCACTGCAAAAACCTTTAATTGAATTCCTTTTCGTTCTTCTATATTTTGAGCCGATTTTAAAATTTGATCGATCAACGTTCCTCCAACATTCCCATGTCCAAATATAGCAAGGTTCACTTTTTTACTGATTCCAAAAACCTGACCGTGCATTACGTTCAAGGCCTTGTAAAGGTCTTTACGCCTCACGACCAAACTAACATTTTTACCCGTTACTGTATTGTTAAATAACAAGGGTACAATTTGGTTTTTAATCAGTTCATTAAAAGGCTTATGAAACGAACTTAAATCTTGCCCAACGATTGAAATTACCGATACATCTTTGGTTACCGTAATCATGTTCACATCTTTGGTCTGAAAATCCGAACTAAATTCATCAATCAACACCTCTTTCGCTTTTTCAGCTTTATCTGCATCAACCACAAAACCAAGACCACGTTCTGAAGATCCTTGCGATATGATGTTCACACTTATATTATTTGCACCTAAAGTTTTAAATACACGTGCATCTACTCCGACTTTTCCCAACAACCCACGTCCTTCAAAATTTACTAAGGCTACATTTTCAATTACAGATAGTGATTTTATACCTTCCTTGCTTGTCTTAGCGCTAATTAAAGTCCCTTCATTATCCCCATTAAATGTATTTAATATTCGCAATGGAATATTCTTTTCTATTAAAGGAATAATTGTTTTAGCATGTAGTATGGTCGCTCCAAAATTTGCCAGCTCATTTGCTTCCCCATAAGATAGTTCTGCTATACGCTTTGCATCTGCTACATAATCAGGATTTGCAGTATAAATCCCATCTACATGGGTATAATTTTGCAATTCTGCAGCATCTAAAAAATTAGCTATTAATGCTGCGGAATAGTTACTCCCATTCCTCCCTAAAGTGGTTGTTTCACCACCTTTATTCGATGCTATAAATCCAGTTATAACTGGTACTACATTTGCATCTAATTTAGAAATAACTTCTAATACGTTTTCTTTTGATAAAGCTTCATAAACTTGCGCATCCCCAAAATTGCTATCTGTTTTTATCAATTCGCGAGAATCAATAAATTTAGCTTTTACGCCATTAGCCTTTAATAGTTGCGTAATTACTTTCCCAGAAATTAACTCTCCAAAAGACAATACTTGATCTTTTATTTTAGCACTGTAATCTCCTAATAAAGAAACCCCTTCAAACAATTTTTCTAAATCTGAAAATTCTTTGGATAGCGCTACATTAAAATCTGATTGCTGATACACTTTAAAAGCTTCAAAATCTTTTGAATATTCTTTGCCTTTAGCGGCTCTTTTTAAAATACTTTCTAAGTGATCTGTAGCTTTACCTCGTGCTGACAAAACAACACCAATATTTTCGCCCTTATTTACTTTAGTGGCTACAATCTCTAAAACACGGTTTAGACCATCACCATTCGCCAATGACCTACCTCCAAATTTTAATATCTTGATTCGCTTATTTTTTCCGTTCTGATCAAATATTCCCTTTAACAGTTGCTCCATTTGCTGAAACTCAATTAAAAAAGCATCATGGCCATGTAATGATCGTATCTCACCATAGGTAACATTACTATTTACTTGTGCTAATTGTTTAAAGGTATCTTTATTCTCTTGTGCTGTAAAAAACAAATCCGAATCGACACCGATAATATGAATGTTCGTTGCACTTTTCTCTATCGTTGAAAAGGCATCTTTATTATCTCTAGTAATATCGATAGATTTCAATAGCTGATTCATTAACTTATAAGCAGACAATTGAAAACGCTCTTGTAGTTTTGCACCATGGTGCGTTAACCAACTTTCTACATTAAACACATGTAATTCTTCGTTGGTGCTACGTTTAAAGCGCTCTTTAAAAGATTCTGGTGTTCTATAACATAACATAGCATGCATACGCGCATCGTGAACAGGCTGACTAGAATTTAATAAAAATTGTTCTTGAATTTGACAATTAGCAATTAGCCAATCAGTAGATTTCCAATCGGATGCTACAGGAATTAAATTCTCCGTTAGATTAGGCTCTAAAGCAATCATCTCCCAAGCTATACCACCACCCATAGAACCTCCAATAAGCGCAAAAAGGCGCTTCACTTCTAGTTGTTTCAATCCTATCAAAAATAGCTTTGCGATATCTTGGGCTACAAAATCTTTATAATTTTCAACGACAAAACCATCATGACCATTCCCTGGCACATTAAATACTAAAATGGTGTACTTCTGGGTATCTATACATTTTCCATCCCCGATTAATGCAGACCACCAACCATTTTCGCCTGCCACCTCAGAGCTACCCGTTAAAGCATGGTTTACTAACACAATTGGCGCAGTGTGTAGCTCAGGTCCAAATAGTTGGTATGACAAATTAATGTCTTGTGTGGTACCGCCGTGGTTGGTATAATTAGGTATCGTTAAATGCTGTAGCATAGTATATGTTTAATCAATTGAGCCTAAATAGGCAAAATAAAAGGTGTAATAAAAGTTAAGCTTTGCGTACATTAAAGTGTTTCAAAAGCCTGTATTAAATCTGCTTTTAAGTCTTCAATATCTTCCAAACCAACAGACAAACGCACCAAATCTTGCGGCACTCCTGCTGCTTCTTGTTGTGCTGCTGTTAATTGTTGGTGGGTAGTACTTGCAGGATGAATAATTAGTGATTTTGTATCACCAATATTAGCTAACAATGAGAATATTTTAGTAGCATCTGTTACTTTTTGAGCCGCTTCAAAACCACCTTTAATTCCGAAGGTCACCAGGCCGCTTTGTCCTTTTGGTAAATATTCTTTAGCCAAATCATAGTATGTACTGCTCTTTAAACCAGGATAGTTTACCCAAGCAACTTCTTCTCTACTTTCTAACCACGTTGCTAATGCTAATGCATTTGCGCTATGTTGCTTTATACGTACCGGTAAGGTTTCTAATCCCTGAATAATCTGAAAAGCATTAAACGGACTCAAAGCACCACCAAAATCACGCAACCCTTCTAAAATTAATTTAAACGTAAATGCTGCTGCCCCTAAAGCTTCGCTATACACTAATCCATGATACCCGGCAGAAGGTTCTGTAAATTCCGGAAATTTTCCGTTTGTCCAATCAAAAGTACCTGCATCTACAATAGCACCTCCTAAAGAAGTTCCATGACCTCCAATATATTTTGTCAAGGAATGAATAACAAGATTAGCACCGTGTTCAATAGGGTTTAATAACACAGGAGAAGCTACCGTATTATCTACAATAAAAGGTACTTGTGCTACTTTTGCATGTTTTGAAATCGCTTTTAAATCTAGAACATCCAATTTTGGATTTCCTAAAGATTCTACGAAAAAGGCTCTTGTATTATCTTGTACTGCTTTACCAAAATTATCAGGATCAGAAGCATCTACAAATGTGGTTGTAATTCCTAATCTAGGTAAGGTTACATTCAATAAATTAAAAGTGCCCCCATATAAACTACTCGAAGCAACGATATGATCGCCTGCTCTTAGCAAGGTTAATAAACCGGTAGCAATTGCTGCGGTACCTGAAGCAAAAACTACTGCTCCTACCCCACCTTCTACGGCGGCTAACCTATCTTGTAAAATTTGATTTGTAGGATTATTTAAACGGGTGTAAATAAATCCTAATTCCCCTAAAGAGAATAATTTTGCAGCATGGTCTGTATCTCTAAAAACATAAGATGATGTTTGATAGATTGGAACCGCTCTTGTTCCTGCTGTTTGCGTAGTGTCATGCCCTGCATGTAAAGCGTTTGTTGCTAATTTTTGATTACTCATGATCTTCTTGTTTTTTAAATTAATTATAAAATAAAAAGCCAAACTCTAGTAACAGACCTATACGCCTGAGTTAGATAAAAATCAAAAAGTTATTAAGAAGAAATATTCAATTGCTAGGAATAGCAATTAATCTTTTCGTTATCTGCCGCCAATGCATTACTGCAATTTTTGGTAGAATTTAGCACCTTCATTGTTCAAAATAAGAACAAAGGGTTGCTAAGGTTTCAAAGGGTCTATTCCCTCCACCTTTCTTGATAACTATTCAATACGTGTTTGAACTTGTGCGGTGCAAATATAACGTTGGAACTTTTTAAATTCCTAATTATTCACCAATAATTATAAAATGATATTGTTTTGTTAAGATTCTAGCAATCTTAATTAATTTGAAAAAACTGCTAGAATCTCTCAAAAATTTATATTCCAAATGTTGCTTTCACTTGATCCAGCATATCTAGTTTTTCCCAAGTAAACAATTCTACCTCTTTCTCTACTCTACCATTGTAAGGAGATTCAAAAGTTTTTGTTACTGTTATAGGTTCTTTTCCCATATGACCGTATGCTGCAGTCTCTAAATAAATTGGATTACGTAATTTTAAGCGTTCTTCAATTGCAAACGGACGCATGTCAAACAATTCGGCTACTTTTCTTGCAATCTGCCCATCGTTTAAATTCACCTTAGCAGTACCGTATGTATCTACGTAGATAGAGGTTGGTTCTACCACTCCAATAGCATAACTTACTTGTACTAAAATCTCATCGGCAACTCCTGCTGCAACTAAGTTCTTAGCGGCATGACGTGCAGCATATGCAGCACTTCTATCTACTTTACTAGGATCTTTACCACTAAATGCACCACCACCGTGAGCGCCTTTACCACCGTACGTATCTACAATAATCTTACGACCTGTTAACCCCGTATCTCCATGAGGACCACCAATTACAAATTTCCCTGTTGGGTTAATATGATAGGTAATAGCATCGTCAAACAAGGTCTGTATATGTGCTGGCAATTGTTCCTTTACTTTAGGAATTAGGATAGAAATGATATCCGATTTAATTTTCGCCAACATTTTTTCATCATCTGCATCAAAAGCATCATGCTGAGTAGAAACTACAATAGTATCTATACGTTGAGGTACATTTTCATCACTATATTCTATGGTTACCTGCGCTTTAGCATCTGGTCTTAAATAAGAAATTTCTTTACCTTCTCTTCTTAAATCTGCTAAGATCTGTAATATTTTATGCGAAATATCTAAAGCCAAAGGCATGTAGTTTTCTGTTTCTTTCGTAGCGTAGCCAAACATCATTCCTTGATCTCCTGCACCTTGCTCTTCTTTAGAACCGCGATCTACACCTTGACTAATATCTTTAGACTGCTCATGTATTAAAGAAATAACACCACAAGAGTCTCCACTAAATTGATATTCTCCTTTCGTATATCCAATTTTATTGATAACATCTCTTGCTATTTGTTGAACATCTAAATAGGTATCACTCTTAACTTCACCTGCCAACACTACTTGACCTGTAGTTACTAATGTTTCGCATGCTACTTTACTTTCTGGATCAAATGCCAAAAAATTATCTAAAAGCGCATCACTTATTTGGTCTGCTACTTTATCTGGGTGTCCTTCACTAACAGATTCTGATGTGAATAAATAAGCCATAAATGGTTTTATTTTCTAGAATAGACTTGACAGAAAGGTTAAAAGAAGTTTATGAACCGAAAAGAAATTTCAGTCACAACTGCTTTAGCATTTTTTACGAGGTTGCAATCAGTCAAATCCGTCCTCAATTAATAATAGCACAAAAGTAAAATAAAAGATGGGATCTGAAAAATGGTTTAACAACAAATTGCAATTTTACAAATCATACTTAATTTTTAACATCACATATCGTGGTTGCACCACATACGATGAGGTCCTATAAAATAACTCATTAAAGCTATCTTGATTTAGCTCTGTATTGTTCAGTAAATTAGTCACTTCTACACTATATGCCCATTTACTATCTTCTTTTTGATACGATATACTGGTATCTAAATTTCCGTATTCATTATTAATAGAGTTTGCTTTATCCCTGTAATGGTAATACTCTAAATCTGCTAGAAAAATAAAACGTTTCAGAAAGGCAGCATCAACTTTAAGAAAAGGCGTATCTGTATAATATGTAGATGAGTTCCCACCGTTATCATAATTATTAACTGCATAAGTATACCCAAACTCAACATTTGGTGCATCCCTAAAACTCGTAGCCAATGAAGCTCTATAACTTTGAGTTAAAGACTCTGAGGTACTAGGGCTACCGTTAACAATATTATTTAAATTAGAATAGGAAAGCGAACCCTTAGAACTCACTTTAATTTTTCCAAATGTTCTTTGAAAATTAGCAGAACCAGATAACACTTCATCCTCTAAATTAGAATTAATAGTAGAACTTACCTGATTAATTCCGACAATTGAACTATTGTTTTTAAATGCATCTACACGCTTACTATAGTTAATATTTGCAAAGATATTTTGCATATTAAACATACTAAAGCTGAAAAAATTAAGTGATAAATTATGGAATAAAGCACTTTCTAAATCACGATTACCTTGATACATGGAGTTGTAATTGCTAAAAATATAGGCCCTTGAAAATTTATCTATATCTGAAAACTGTCGGTTAACGCCATAATTAAACCGAATACTTTCTGATTGCTTTAATTGAAGATTTATAAAAAGATCTGGAACAATATTGAACAAATCATCTGTAACCGATGCTCCTAATTGCGTGTTTTTCGCTGTATAATCATGAACTTTGAATCCTGGATTAAATGTCAATTTCCCGACAATTAATTTATAATGAAATCCGAAAAAAATATCAGAGAACTTATATTCCACATCATTAACTAAATCGTCATCTGTAAACGCTAAAGTTGATTCGTTATCTAAAATTTGAAAAATATTTGAATTAAATTTCTGACTACTTTGAGTGGTTCCTAACGTAAAATTAATATTACTTTTTGGCCCTGTAATAAAATAGTAATCGGTTTTAAAATCAAACTTATTCGTTTTTATTTTTCGATCTTGATTGATATTATAATTCGCTTGATCTTCATTCAAAGGGAGAATACTTTCAAAAGGTTGTATTTCTCTGATTGCATTATAAAACGGATCTTCATTTTGAATTAAATATTGTGCTTCAACAGCCAATATATTCTTCTCATTTACGGTATAATAAACATTTGCATTCTGATTAAAACTAGAGGGAGTTTGCTGTTTGTTTTCAAAAATTTGATCTGTGACATCTGCTACAGACAATATTCCTACATCCTCATGCTCATCAGAAAACTTTGCAAGCGCATCATACTCCACCTGCATGTTTGTATTTGGCGTGTATGCCGCACTTAATTTTAGCAATCCTAAATTAGATGTTTGTTCAGTACCTGTTGTCGTTACCTCTTGCTGATTACTACTAATATACGTTCGTGTAGCCACCGTCTGTAAATCTGTATTGGCGTAGGAATAAATTGCGAACCCACTTAAATCTAATTTTTCTGTTGGAGCATAACTAAAATTAACCGCTCCAAATCTTGTTTCTATTTCTTTAGCACGGTTGTTTTGAAGCTGAGACAAACCCAGACCACCA
This sequence comes from Cellulophaga algicola DSM 14237, assembly GCF_000186265.1. NCBI lineage: Bacteria > Pseudomonadati > Bacteroidota > Flavobacteriia > Flavobacteriales > Flavobacteriaceae > Paracellulophaga > Paracellulophaga algicola. The sequence goes on along the minus strand of NC_014934.1, from coordinate 2,469,229 downwards.
TCGCCAACGTTAAAACTAGTTCCCGTATTTCCTGTTCTGCTTCTAAAGCCACCGGTAAAATTTCTATAATCTCTTGATGTAAAAGGCAATTGCCCAATATTATTAAGGTCTGTTAAAATGTTGACACTATATTTAGGACTGTAAAAAAATAGTTTAGGATGTGCCAAATACCTATTATCTAACCCTAAACCCGCTGTAATTTCTCCGAACCAAAATTTTTCTTTTCCTGTTTTTAATCTAATATTTAAAGCTACGTTATCTTGATTGTTTGTGACCCCTTTTAATTGCGATACCTCACTATAATTTCTCAGCACTTCTATTTTATCAAGGGCATTTGCCGGAATATTTTTTGCAGCCAGTTTAGAATCACCATCAAAAAAATCCTTGCCATTGACCATCACTTTAGTAACGGTCTTTCCTTCTACTTGTATTTCACCATCATCATTTATTTCTACCCCCGGAAGTTTGCTGAGTACATCTTCCAGTTTTTTTTCTGTTCCAGTAACAAAAGAGTCTGTATTATACACAATGGTATCTCCTTTCACTACCACAGGCATCTCATAAACTACTTCAACCTCATCTAAGCTCTGTGCTTGTTCTGCCAATATTATATCGCGTTGTAGGTCTTCTTCTAGGGTTTTAATCAATAGTTCTTTTGGTTGAAAACCGATATAGCTGAATTTTAAGCTATACGAACTGTTTTGATTCACGCTAACCTTATATTTTCCATTAGGATCTGTAATTCCGAAACCATCCAGACTCTTTGTTTCTTGATTTACAGCAACCACATTGGCCATTTCTAAGGGGCTTCCTAGTGAATCTTTTAATACTCCCGTAATGGTGATTTTCTGAGCAATAGCGACATTTATCAAAGCAATTAAAGCGATAAGCACTAGTACGTGCTTTTTTATAAATAGATTTCTCATTAGTTTCTTCCTCTATTTGAGTTACCACCCGAACCTCTATTACCACCCCTAAAGCGTTCTGACATTTCTTCCATCTTAAGCAAAAGTGTTTCATTATATTCTTGCTGCGATATAACCTTTCCTTTTGTTGGTGCTTCTATTGCTATCTTTTCATCAGTATTCAAAACAATCTTAGTGCAAAGTAGTACCGTGTTACCCGCATTAACTTCTAATATTAAACCGGGTAAGCCCCAGTATTCTCCTGGTCCTTGACTTACAGGAATCTCAGGAGTAAACCAAGCTGTGATTTCAATTTCTTTTGGTTCTTCTCTCTCTTTAAACATGCTGACTTTACTCTTAGTAGAATCCTTTGTTACAACATCCTCTTTCTCCTCCTTTTTACGTTCGCTATCTCTTCTTTTTCGTAAGCTATCAAAACCCGTAGAATCAATCGCTTGTATAGCGGTTGCTTTATAACAGGTATAATTACCAATTTTCTTAGTTTCAGAACCCATCGTCCAATTTAATTGCTTCAGGTCATCTTTGATTAAGAATACTTTACCAAACATTTCTGATTCTTTAGCATAATTTTGGTCTTTAATATTCTTATATAATTTGCCTCCAGAAAAATCTCCAAATCTAAACCCACCTCTTCCTCCATTATCTCTTCCTGGAGTTTCTAGCTTTTCTTCTTCCTCATAAATTGCAGCAGTTTTATCAAACGTCAGTATAAATGTTTTTTCAGACTGTTCTTTCATGCGTGCCATGAATCTTTTCTTTTGTTCTTCAGAAATTTCACGACCCCCAAAATTAAAGTCGCCCACAGATGTTTTAGAAAGGTAAATTGCCTTTCCTTGAAAGTCTTGAGCCTGTGTACTTGAAAAATGAAGAAGACAGGTAACGATAAATAGTAAAATTTTTTTCATGATTATTTAGGTTGTTGTTCCTATGTGACTAAAAAAAAAGAAAAAGGTTTAAAAGCGATGTGCCAAAAAAAATCACAGCTTAATTTTCTTCAAAAATTATACGTAAAAAACATTTATGCATTTCAGCAACTATTTTTTCTACTACCCAAGAATCGTTGTATATTGTGTGCCCCTTGTAGAAAATACAAAGTATAGAGATAGAACTTAGCTAAATTTCCATTACCAACATTCTAAAGCCAAATACTTAGAATTAAATTAGAAATGATCTAGGCGCTAGAAAACAAAGAAATAAAATAATTAAGAAGACAAGATATGCATGTTGCTGTTGCTGGAAATATTGGTGCCGGAAAAACAACCTTAACCAAATTACTCTCCAAACATTATAATTGGGAACCTCATTTTGAGGATGTTGAAGACAACCCTTATCTCGATGACTTCTATAATCAAATGGAACGTTGGAGTTTTAACCTTCAAATTTATTTTTTAAATAGTAGGTTCCGTCAGATTTTAGAAATACGAGAAACAGGAAAAAACATCATTCAAGATCGTACCATATACGAAGATGCTTATATTTTTGCACCAAATCTTCATGCCATGGGTTTGATGACAAATAGAGATTTTAGTAATTACTCAAGCTTATTTGAGTTGATGGAAAAATTGGTACAACCACCAGATATCTTAATATACCTGCGTAGTTCTATTCCAAATTTGGTAAAACAGATACACAAACGTGGGCGTGAATATGAAAACACAATTTCTATTGACTATTTAAGTAGATTAAATGAACGTTATGAAGCTTGGAGTCAGAGTTATAAAAAAGGGAAACTTTTAATTATAGATGTAGACAGTCTAGATTTTGTAGACAATCCAGAAGATTTAGGAGAAATCATCAATAAGATTGACGCTGAAATAAACGGTTTGTTTTAAAAATAACACCATTAAGAATGGGATTTATAATTTATATGAATCCCATTTTTTTTGCATGTGCTACAGCCTGATCACTATTCTCCACAAATAAAATGGGGGTTGTTTTATAGTCATCAAACAAGCTTTTTACCCGAATCATTCTTTTTTTATGATTTACACTTCTAAGGTAAATAGCCAAAATTCTATCTGGAAAAAGCTCTGCAACTTCTTTATAAATATCCGCATCACGTTCCCCACTATCACCAATTAAAATCATTGGCAGTTCTGGATATGTTTTTAAGATTCCAAAAATTTCTATTTGTTTTTGTGGTTTATGACCATCTTTTTTTCTTTTAAAAAAAGAATTAAAGCTACGTAACAAAATAGGTCCTTTAGGAAAATCATTCTGCTTAAGAAATAATTCTAAATACCGATATAAATTCCAAGGACTATGGCTCACATAAAATATTGGATTAGAATTTTCTCCCGATTTACCACGATGTAATAAATTATAAAGATCTGGGGCACCTTTTAATGGTAAACGTTTTTTTACCGTTTTAAAAACAGTATTAAATAACACTTTCCATTTTAAAGTAGAAACTACTCCTGTGTGTAGAATAGTATCATCAATATCCGTAATAACACCAAATGCTGCCTTTTTAGAGGGAATTAATATTTTACCTGGAAATCTATTTTCGTTAGTAATTCTTCGTTTTATATTTGGATTTGCATAAGATACTTCAAAATTTACCCAGCCTTCTTCATTGATTAATTTTTGTAAATCATGAATTTCCGTTTCCACTTTAAAATAGCCATGATTATCCGTTGAAGTCTGCAACACTTGGCCATTTGGCAAGGTTATGTCAAGGTTCGTATGCTTAACCTCGTCTGTTTCTAAGCGTTTCCATGTGTTTAGCATTAAGTTAAACCACCCTTTATCGTCTAGGTTAATAGACTCATCTTCAAGCGCTCTCCCTCTTAAATAGAAATGAGAATCAGTACCATAAGCATCAAATGTAATTATTTGTAAAGGGTCTTTCTTAAATAACATCATACTAAAATACCATAAAAAAACCTGCTAATAATAGTTATTAGCAGGTTTAAAAATAAAAATTTAAAATCTATTTTTTAATTATCGACTTTATCAATCTTAACTTCTATTTCTGGATCACTAGATTTAACGCTAGTATTTTCTAAAGCTTCTAATTGCGCTTTAACTTCTTGAGACGTCCCTTCTAATTTTTTTCTTCATTTTTAAGCACATCATTTACTATGGTTGTATAAGCAACAGTAGCTTTTGCTAAATTTGCAGCATCAGAATTGCGTTCTATTTTCACCTCTTTCTGAATTTCTGAAACCTCCTTTTGGGCATGCCCACCTAATATTGGAGCAATCACTAAACCAATCAAACACGTAAGTTTAATTAGTATATTCATAGAAGGCCCAGAGGTATCTTTAAAAGGATCACCAACAGTATCTCCAGTGACAGCTGCTTTATGAGCCTCACTCCCCTTAAATGTCATTTCTCCATTAATCTCTACACCTGCTTCAAAAGATTTTTTTGCATTATCCCATGCACCACCTGCATTATTTTGGAATATTGCCCAAAGCACCCCCGAAACGGTAACTCCAGCCATATAACCACCTAACATTTCTGCTATTGCTAAATTATTCATTCCAAAAATCATTGGAACAAACGCTATTGCTAAAGGAAAACCTATTGTCAATACTCCTGGCAACATCATTTCTTTTAAAGAAGCTTTCGTAGAAATAGCTACACATTTATCATATTCTGGTTTTCCTGTACCTTCCATAATACCTGGTATTTCCCTAAACTGTCTACGTACTTCTTCTACCATTTCCATAGCAGCTTTACCTACCGCATTCATTGCTAAAGCAGAAAAAACCACAGGCACCATTCCTCCAACAAATAACATGGCTAAAACTGGTGCTTTAAAGATATTAATTCCGTCTATTCCTGTAAATGTAACATAGGCTGCAAAAAGCGCTAATGATGTTAATGCCGCAGAAGCGATTGCAAAACCTTTCCCTGTTGCTGCTGTAGTATTCCCTACGGAATCTAAAATATCTGTACGTTCTCTAACAATTGGTTCTTGTTCACTCATTTCTGCAATACCACCAGCATTATCAGAGATAGGACCAAAAGCGTCTATTGCTAGCTGCATTGCTGTAGTAGCCATCATCGCAGAAGCTGCTAATGACACCCCGTAAAAACCTGCAAAAGCATAAGATGCCCAAATTGCAGCTGCAAAAAGTAACACTGAAGGAAATGTAGAAATCATTCCTGTTGCCAAACCTGCAATTATATTAGTTCCTGCTCCAGTACTTGATTGTTGTACAATTTTTAAGATTGGTTTTTTACCTAAGCCCGTATAATATTCAGTTACCGATGATATTACGGCCCCTACGATTAAACCTACCAAGGTTGCATAGAATACACGCATTGAGGAAATTTCTTGTAAACCTTCTCCAAAAAATTCCATTTTCATGGTTTCTGGCAACATCCAAGTAACTAAACCGAAACAAGAAACTGCAACCAAAACTATGGAAGTCCAATTACCTATATTTAAAGCACCCATAACTTGTGCCTCCTTTGCATCATCATTTTTAATTTTTACAAGCATGGTTCCTATTATAGAAATAATAATACCCACACCGGCTATAGACATTGGCAATAATATTGGTCCGATACCACCAAAGCCATCATCAATTGCTCCACCCATATCCTTTATCACATAATTACCTAACACCATCGCTGCTAATACGGTTGCGACATACGAACCAAACAAATCTGCCCCCATACCAGCTACATCACCAACATTATCTCCTACGTTATCTGCTATTGTTGCAGGGTTACGAGGATCATCTTCAGGTATTCCTGCTTCAACCTTACCTACTAAATCTGCTCCTACATCTGCTGCTTTAGTATAAATACCTCCACCAACACGAGCAAATAATGCGATAGACTCTGCTCCTAAAGAAAACCCAGCTAACGTTTCAAGTACAATAGTCATATCCATTGTATTCGTCCAAACACCTCCCATAAAAAAATGAAAGAATCCTATAAAGAAAGTTGTTAAACCCAATACCGCTAAACCAGCAACACCAAGCCCCATAACGGTACCGCCACCAAATGAAATTTTCAAAGCATTTGGCAAACTCGTTCTTGCAGCTTGCGTTGTTCTTACATTAGTTTTAGTTGCAATTTTCATCCCTATGTTCCCTGCAAATGCAGAAAATATAGCTCCGAATATAAATGCAATTACAATTAACCAATGTGTGGTTGGCACTATAAAAGAAACAATAGAAAGCAACACACTAACAATTAATACAAAAATTGCCAAAAGTTTGTACTCTGCATTTAAAAATGCAAGTGCACCTTCGTAAATATGATCTGAAATTTCTTTCATTTTCCCATCTCCAGCGTCTTGTTTTAATACCCATGATTTTTTCACTAGCATATAAAACAAACCTAATAGTGCCATCGCAATCGGCATGTAAATAATCATTGATTTCATAAAGTAGTCCGTTAACTATTAATTATTTCTCAAAAAAACGCATAAATTTTAAACATAACAAAAAAAGTCATGCTTTTTAATGGCATGACTTTTTTAAATTTACTAAAAAGTTGAATATTATATCGTAAAAGTGCGTTTCTTTTTATGATCACTTTCATCATAACGTTGTACACATTGTTCATAAATTTCAATGGCTTCTTTTGCGTCTCCCCAACCACCAACATCTACTTTTTTCTTTTCTAGATCTTTATATACTCTAAAAAAGTGCTCGATTTCTTTTAGTCTATGTGGATTAAGGTCACTGATGTCACGATTATTTCCCCAGATAGGATCAGAAACTGGCACACAAATGATTTTTTCATCTGGTCCTTTCTCATCGGTCATATGAAAAACTCCAATAGGCCTAACTTCCATAACCACCATTGGGTATGTTGGCTCATGACCTAATACTAATACGTCTAGCGGGTCACTATCTAAAGCAAGTGTTTCTGGAATAAATCCATAATCACCAGGATACATCATTGACGAAAAAAGCATTCTATCAAATCTTATTTTGTGTAATGTAAAGTCGTATTCGTATTTATTTCTACTTCCTTTTGGAATTTCGATTAGAACATCGAAAGTTATTTCTAATTGTTCGCTCATAATAATACTGTGATTTGTAGACAAAGATACTTGAATAATTTATTTTACCCTGATTATTGAATGAAATATCTAAGGTTTTAGCCTGTAACCTTAAGTATATTTTTACGAAAACGGTATAGTAAATTTTTAGTTTTAGCTTAAAAATTAAATCCAAATGATCCTGTTACACTAAAAGGCCTAGCTTCTGGACTTTCTAAATAATTTCCTCTAAAGTTAAAATCAATTCTTAGAATCTTAAATATATTACCTACGCCGAAAGAATATTCCCAGTACATTTTACTATTAGGGGCTTGCAACGGAATATTGGTAGGACTATTTATCAAGATATTCTCATCAGAAAGATCTCCCCAAACACCTCTTAATCCTATAATTTCTCTCAAGTTCCATTTTTTTATTATTGGAATTCTAGAAAATATACGGCCGTTAAAATTTTGTTCTAAGTGCACTGAAGCATAGGTATCTGTTACAAACTCATAAAAATCAAGGTTAGGAAAAGTACCATAAATAGAAAACAAAGTTTGATTCCCTGGAATAACATTTAATAAGCCTAAAGGAACTTCCCCAAAGGTTTTGCCCAACTCCACAGTACTTAACAACCTACCAAACCCTCCAATTTGCCATGGTTGTGTATAAGAAAATTGAATTTTCTCATAGTCAAAATCGCTTTCCAGAAAATCTTTCACCCCTTTTGTATAAGACAAAAATAAGGTACTATAATTATCATTGATATTTCTGCGTTCTACCCCATAACCTATAGTTCTTTTTCCTGGGGTATAAATTAGCGTGGTATTAAAATCAAACTGCTTTAACTCCGAAGAAATTCCTGTTGGGGATTCTGGATCAAGATAATCTAAACTAAATGCGTCTGGTAATGCAGAACTTAGACTACGCAAAGAACCACCTACCTTAAAAACAAGATTATTCAGCGGCTCGGCTTCTATTTGAAAAGTAGATAAATTTATATTTGTTAAACGATCATTAGAACCTACAGAAACCAATGAAGATGAAGCTACGCTTCTTCCTAAAACATCTGTAGTTGCAGTTAAACTTAATCCTAATTGCTCTATATCACGCCTATTCCCTCCAGATACAATTAATCTTGATTTTTTATCCAACAAGAACTTACCAGATATGCCATGTTTAAATTTATGATCATCAAAGCCATACGCAGTATACGCCTCAATTCGCCAAGGATCATTTTGCCCAAAATAGGTACGTGCTCCTAGTCTTGTTCTAATACCTTCCGCTTCATTATAACCAAAAACACTGTAAATATTACCTAAATCTAAATTCCATTTATCAATCTCAACATACCCTGAGCCCAATATACTTGCTATATTATAAATGCTCTTAAATTTAGGCACTGTTCTAAGCGTATCTAATAACTTATAAACACCAGACTCGTCTTTATTAAGCGCTTCTAATCTATTATTTTTCCAAAAGATGGAGTCCTGTTCTACAATTCCTGAATTAAATTGATTGGACAGGTTTTTATAAAACTTTGGATCTTTATATTCATCAAAAACATAATTATTATAAACCGTAGTACGTTTTCCGTATACGCCTTTAGATTCTTCTTTTTTATTTAAACTAAAATCACTCAACATGTAATCTCTCTTCAAAAGAAAAACAGAATCATTAACCACTTCAAAATCTTGCTCTATATAAATCTCTTTAACCCAGTTTATATTCGCGCTTTTAGTGACTTCTAAATTTATTTTTTTGATGGCATAAGTAGAATCATTCACCCAAAAGTTTCCTTTAAAAGTCAGCTCATTCTTCCTTCTTGGATAATATATGATATTATAGCACCATTTGTTATCTATAAAACTACTATCTGCCAATACGTAATTGTACACATCTATACCCGTTTTAGATAATGGGCTCGTAAAACTTTTATCAAAAAATTTTAAATAATTATTATAGATGTCATAATCAGAATACAAATCTTCTACAAATGCAGTTAATGCTTGATTGTTACTAAAACCAGAATTTTTAGTTCCTAAAAGTTCTTCTTTTTCTTCCCCTTTTAAATTATCGCCATATACCTTAGAAAAGGTTTCATTTAAAAAGATAGGCAAATACGTTTTTCCTGTTATTCTTGAGGTATCCAGATCCTGAAAAACAAACTCTAAGCCTTTAAAAATTTTACTTTTAATAAGCGCACTATCAATCGTATTTAAATCGAACTCTACTTTTTCGTATTTATCATAGTTATATTGCTTGTAATGTTTTACTCCATTACTGCGTTTGCGTTCCCATATTTTACGAAGGATATCAATTGCAGGATTATTTTTCTTTGATTGTTTTCCAAAATAAACTACGACCTCTTTTAGTTGCTCGCCGCCTTCGGCAAGGACCACTTTCATTTCGTAGTTTACTTTCTTATCTAAAAATATATCCTTGGTTTCATACCCAACGAAAGACACTTGAAGCGTTTCGTAAGTATTATCAGATTCCATATAAAAAACACCATCATCGTTGGTGATTGTTCCTTCGGAAGATCCTTTAAATATTATATTTGCGAAAGCAACAGGAATGCCTGCTTCATCTATTACAACACCACTAACTTTTGTTTGAGCTAGAAGTGCAAATGAATATAGCGAGAAGAAAAATAGAAGTAATTTTTTCATTAAAGGATGGGGTGCTACAATTACATTATGGTACACTAAAAAAAACCAAAAAAGCTTTACCGACCAGGTTAGTCAGTAAAGCTACTTCAATCTTACAAAATGTATTTTATTTATACAATACTTTCTTTACTGATTTAATTACATCTGTATAGTTTGGCAACCATTCTGCTAATAAAACTGGAGAATAAGGTGCTGGAGTATCAGCTGTATTAATTTTTTCAATTGGAGCATCCAAAAAGTCAAATGCGTTGGATTGAATATGGTAGATAATTTCTGAAGCAACATTACCATAAGGCCATGCTTCTTCAAGAATTACAACTCTATTTGTTTTCTTTACAGATTTAAGAATTGCTTCATAATCTAAAGGCTTAACAGTCCGTAAGTCAATAATCTCACAACTAATACCTTCTTTTTGCAACTCATCCGCAGCTTTATAAGCTTCTTTGATAATTTTACCAAAAGAGATAATAGTAACATCTGTACCTTCCCTTTTAATATCTGCAACACCTAATGGAATTAAATATTCTCCTTCAGGCACCTCAGCTTTATCGCCATACATTTGTTCCGATTCCATAAAAATAACTGGATCATTGTCACGTATTGCTGCTTTTAGTAACCCTTTAGCGTCAGCTGGATTAGAAGGAACCACAACTTTTAAACCAGGGCAGTTTGCAAACCAACTTTCAAAAGCCTGTGAGTGTGTTGCTCCTAATTGACCTGCAGAACCTGTAGGACCTCTAAAAACAATAGGACAATTAAATTGCCCACCAGACATTTGACGAATCTTTGCTGCATTATTTATAATCTGATCAATTCCTACTAATGCGAAATTAAAAGTCATAAATTCTATGATAGGCCTGTTACCATTCATAGCAGAACCAACTCCGATACCTGCAAAACCAAGTTCGGAAATAGGAGTATCTATCACTCGGTCTGCTCCAAATTCATCAAGCATTCCTTTTGAGGCTTTATAAGCGCCGTTATACTCAGCAACTTCTTCACCCATCAAATAGATAGATTCATCTCTTCTCATTTCTTCGGACATTGCCTCACAAATAGCTTCTCTAAATTGTATTGTTTTCATTAAAACGGCGTTTCTTTATATTCTATTCCCAAAAGGATAGCAAAAATAGGAAATTATCTGTCATAATAAACGGTGAAATTCGCAAAAAAAGTTATAAAATTTACTATGCACGCATAGTAAATTTGAAAAATATTGGTTATCTTAGCAGTCTTTAGAAACATAAAACTCCATAAATAATGAAAATATTAGTTTGTATAAGTAACGTTCCTGACACTACGTCTAAAATAAACTTTACGGATAACGATACAAAATTTGACACGAATGGTGTTCAATTTGTAATTAATCCTAATGATGAATTTGGATTAACCAGAGCCATGTGGTTTAAAGAAAAACAAAGTGCTACGGTGCATATAGCTTCTGTTGGTGACGCCACTGTTGAAGCTACAATGAGAAAAGCTCTTGCTATAGGTGCTGACGAAGCAATACGGGTAAATGCAGTACCTACAGATGGTTTTTTCGTAGCGCAACAACTTGCAAACATCGTGAAAGAAGGTGCATATGATTTAGTCATTGCAGGAAGAGAATCTATTGATTACAACGGAGGTATGGTTCCAGGAATCATGGCTAGTCTTTTAGATATGAACTTTGTAAATACATGTATTAGTTTAGATGTTGATGGAACAAACGCTACTGCATTTCGTGAAATTGACGGAGGAAAAGAAAAAATAGCAACCAGCCTACCTTTAATAATAGGAGGTCAAAAAGGACTTGTTGAAGAAAGTGATTTAAGAATCCCGAACATGAGAGGCATCATGATGGCGCGTCAGAAAAAATTAACCGTTATAGAGCCTGTTGACGGAATAAATGCTACTAAAGACACTAAATTTACGAAGCCTGCAGCAAAAGGAGCCGTAAAATTAGCTTCTTCTGTTGACGAATTAATTACCTTATTGCATAACGAAGCAAAAGTAATTTAATCGAAACTTTTTATCAAGTCTTAACTAGTCTCCCTGAATTGGGAATAAAAAAATATAATTATTATGTCAGTATTAGTCTATACAGAATCTGAAAACGGAAAGTTTAAGAAAAATGCTTTTGAGGTTGCTTCTTATGCTGCCGAAGTAGCAAAACAAATGGGAACTACAGCCACAGCTGTTTCTTTCAATGCCAACGACAATGAAAGCCTAGGAAACTATGGTATTTCTAAAGTGCTAAACATTAGCAATGATAAATTAACCACCTTTAATGCTAAGGCTTTCGCCAGTAGCATTCGCCAAGCAGCAGAAAAAGAAGGCGCTAAAGTTATGATATTAAGTTCTAGTACAGACACCAAATTCTTAGCGCCTTTATTAGCAGGCCATTTAAAAGCAGGTTATGTACCAAATGTTGTTGCAGCTCCAGAAAGTACTGCACCATTCACTGTTAAAAGAACCGCCTTTAGTAATAAAGGTTTTGCTTTTTCTGAAATAAGCACTGAAATTAAAATAGTAGGTGTTTCTAATAACTCTTTTGGCTTACACGAAAATAACACAACAGCGACAGTAGAAAATTTTGATGCCACTGTTAGTGATGCAGATTTCTCTACAAAATCTGTAGAAATAGATAAAGTAGTTGGTAAAGCTACTATTGCAGATGCAGATATTGTTGTATCAGCAGGTAGAGGAATGAAAGGCCCTGAGAACTGGGGAATGATAGAAGAGTTAGCAGATGTACTTGGTGCGGCAACAGCATGCTCTAAGCCTGTATCAGATTTAGGATGGAGGCCTCACGGAGAACACGTTGGTCAAACAGGCAAACCTGTAGCGAGTAACTTATATATTGCAATTGGTATCTCTGGTGCAATTCAGCATTTAGCAGGAGTAAGTTCTTCAAAAGTAAAAGTAGTCATCAATTCTGATCCAGAAGCACCATTTTTTAAGGCAGCAGATTATGGCATTGTAGGCGATGCTTTTGAAGTCGTTCCTCAGTTAATCGAAAAATTAAAAGAATTTAAAGCTCAAAACGCTTAATTTTTGTTAAATTGTGCCTCTTAAAAGGGCTGTTTAAGTACATAGGTCCAGCCTTTTATTTAAACAGCCCTTAGTGTTTTACATATATTTATGAGCTTAGTTAGATTAAAAATAAAAGGGATATCATATAGTCAGACGCAAAATGGCGCGTATGCTCTAATATTGAATGAAGTTGAAGGTGACAGAAAGCTACCTATAGTAATTGGCGCTTTTGAAGCCCAGTCTATAGCTATTGCCTTAGAAAAAGAAATAAAGCCTCCAAGACCATTAACGCACGATCTTTTTAAGAATTTTGCTGATCGGTTTGATATTGTGGTTAAACAAGTGATTATCCACAAACTTGTAGATGGAGTTTTCTATTCTAGTATTATCTGTGAACGCGACAAAATCGAAGAAATTATTGATGCAAGGACTAGTGATGCTATTGCTTTAGCGCTTCGTTTCAATGCTCCGATTTTTACCTATAAAACCATTCTAGATAAAGCAGGAATTTTCTTGAAATTTTCAAATAAAGACAAAGAAAATGAAACGGCTGACGATAGTATTATGGTGAATGAAATTTTACAAGAAGGAGAGACTGTAGAAATTACAGGATCTGCCTCTGACGGCTATTCTGAGCTTTCCATAGAGGAGCTTTACAAAGAATTAGACACTGCAGTGACCAGTGAAAATTACGAGAAAGCTGCCAAATTAAGGGATGAAATTTCCAAACGCCAATAATTACTTTATTTTAATTTTATTTTGATGAAAAAAAGCCTTTGGTTAACGCTAATCTTCGTTGTACTAGCCCTCCCTGTTTTTGCTCAAGACGTTATACCGTTAGACACAATTACATCTTCTGCGGATACAAGCACTGTAAATGATCTTTCTTCTTTTGAACTTGTTTCACCCAAAATACTTCCAAATGAAGGTTTTACGCTTAATAGCTTTCTAAGAGGAATTTTAGGAATGTTTTCTTTAATTTTAGTGTCTTTTTTATTCAGTGCTAACAGAAAAGCTATTAATTGGAGAACAGTATTTGTTGGTTTAGGCTTACAATTAATCATAGCTATAGGTGTTTTAAAAGTGCCTTTTATTCAATACATATTTGACAAAATCGGTAAACTTTTTGTAAAAGTTTTAGAATTTACCACTGCAGGTAGTAAGTTTTTATTTGAAGGCTTAGTGGTAGATATGGATACTTTTGGGTTCATATTTGCATTCCAAGTACTTCCTACCATTATATTCTTTTCTGCTTTAACCTCTGTTCTATTTTATTTAGGAATAATCCAAAAAATAGTAAAAGTTTTAGCCTGGTTACTCACTAAAACATTAGGAATTTCTGGAGCAGAAAGCTTAAGTGTAGCTGGTAATATCTTTTTAGGCCAAACAGAAGCTCCGCTTTTGATAAAAGCGTATTTAGAAAAAATGAATAAGTCTGAAATTCTATTAGTAATGATAGGCGGTATGGCAACTGTTGCTGGTGCAGTTTTAGCAGCATACATAGGTTTTCTAGGAGGAGATGACGAAATTCTTAGATTGCAATTCGCAAAACACCTTTTAGCAGCATCTGTAATGGCCGCTCCTGGAGCTATTGTTATATCAAAAATATTATACCCACAAACAGAACCAATTAATACAGACGTTCATGTATCCACAGAAAAAATAGGATCTAACTTTTTAGACGCTATTGCGAACGGTACTACTGAAGGGTTAAAATTAGCCGTAAATGTTGGCGCTATGCTTTTAGTATTCGTAGCATTTATTGCTATGATCAACTCTGTTTTTAGTGAGATTGGAGATTTTACCCATTTAAATGGATGGATAGCAGAAAACTCTTCATACGGAAAACTATCTCTTGAATCTATATTAGGAACCATTTTTGCACCACTTATGTGGCTTATTGGTATTGGAAAAGAAGACGTTATGCTTATGGGGCAATTGTTAGGCATAAAGTTAGCAGCCAGTGAATTTATAGGGTATATACAATTAGCAGATTTAAAAGATGCTGCTAATGGTATTCATTTCACCTATAACAAATCTGTAATTATGGCTACTTATATGCTTTGCGGATTTGCAAATTTTGCTTCTATTGGAATTCAAATTGGAGGTATTGGATCTTTAGCGCCAGGACAACGTAAGACATTATCTGAATTTGGTTTAAAAGCTGTACTAGGTGGCTCTTTAGCTTCATTACTTTCTGCTACCATTGCAGGAATGATACTTGGGTAGTAGTTAACTACACCAATTAGTAAGGCTGTACTTTATGTATTTACCAGCCTTTGAGACTAAAAAGAGAACTTCAATACATTTTGATTTCTTATTTTTGCTCTCTATTACACTCACATACCATTAACACAAGCTACTTCAAAATTATGAAACAATATCACGATTTATTACAGCATGTATTAGAAACAGGAAACCAAAAAGGCGATCGTACGGGTACGGGAACTAAAAGTGTTTTTGGATATCAAATGCGCTTTGATTTAAGCAAAGGGTTTCCGATGGTTACGACCAAAAAATTACATTTGAAGTCCATTATCTATGAATTACTTTGGTTTTTAAAAGGAGATACAAATATTGATTACCTAAAAGAAAACGGGGTGCGCATCTGGAATGATTGGGCAGATGAAAATGGAGATTTAGGTCCTGTTTATGGTCATCAGTGGCGTAATTGGAATAGCGAAGAAATAGATCAAATAAAAGACGCAGTAGAGACTTTAAAGAATAACCCTAACAGCAGAAGAATGCTAATTTCTGCATGGAACCCTAGTGTGTTGCCAGACACCTCTAAATCTTTCTCTGAAAACGTTGCCAACGGAAAAGCTGCTTTACCGCCTTGTCATGCTTTCTTCCAATTCTATGTTGCAGATGGTAAATTATCGTGTCAATTATACCAACGCAGTGCAGATATTTTTTTAGGCGTACCTTTTAACATTGCATCTTATGCTTTGTTTACTATGATGATGGCGCAAGCTTGTGGCTACGAAGCAGGAGATTTTATACATACTTTTGGTGATGCTCACATCTATAACAACCATATGGACCAAGTAGAACTTCAGTTAAGCAGAGATCCTAGACCATTACCTAAAATGGTTTTAAACCCAGAAGTGAAGAATATTTTTGATTTTAAATTTGAAGACTTTACCTTAGTAGACTATAATCCGCATCCACACATAAAAGGCGTGGTTGCTATATAACCATACCATGAAAAAAATATATGTACTCGCGCTGTTATTCCTAGCGTTCCAAAATGTAGCAACAGCACAACAAGAAACAATTATTGAAGAAATTGAAATTAGAGAGGTTGAAGACGTTGAAGAAATGACAGAAATTCCATTTTCTGTTTTAGATATCGCACCACTATTCCCAGGTTGTGAGAATGATTCCTCTGAAGATAAAAAAGACTGTTTTCAACAAAAAATTTTCGACCATATTAGCGCAAATTTTATCTACCCAGAGGAAGCTAAAAAAAATAACATACAAGGGAGAGTTTTTTCTAGATTCATAATTGATGGAACAGGAAAAATAACCAACATAACTGTTAGAGGGCCTCACGAGTTATTGGAAAATGAGGCTAAAAGAATTACAGCGTTAATCCCTAATATGCTAGAACCCGGACAACATGGCGGTGAAATTGTTAGAACGCTATACTCCATTCCATTGACCTTTAAACTTTAATATGAAAACCATTTTAATATACTTATTAGCGCTCATTTCTGGTACTATACAACTTTATAGTCAGGAAGATACCGCAATAACTTTTTTCCCTGTAGAACAATTAATACATGAAAACTGTAAAAAATCTAAAGACACCAATCAATGCTTAGAATCTATTCTTTTAAAGAAAGTGGAATTAGCATTAAATAACATAGAAAAATCTACCAAAAGCTATAAAGACACCTTGAATATTTATGTAAATTTTAATACAAACAAGCTAGGTGAAATTATTGAAGCTAACATAAGTACTTTTGCCAATGATTCTATTATTAAACGGAAAATTGGAGATTCACTTAAAAAGTCAATTACAAAAATCCCTGCATTCAAAGTAGAAAATAGAAAAACAGATAAATATATTTCTTCACACTCATTTAACTTTTATTTCACCCAAGAAGTAAATCATAAATTCACATCAATTAGCACTCCCGAAAATGAAATTTATAAAGGTGGAGAAATTACAAGAATACCCTTATTTGAAGGTCAGGTATACACAGATCAGCAAACTGATCAACGAAATTTTCAATCACAAATAGTCAATCATATCCGAAAACACTTTAGATACCCTGAAATAGCGCAAGAAATTGGTGTACAAGGTGTTGTTTATGTGAATTTTAAAATTAATGAAGAAGGTAAGGTAGAAAAAATGAGAGCAAAAGGACCTGCAAGTTTACTTGAAGAAGCTCAATCAATTATTTCTAAGCTACCAACATTTAGGCCTGGAACATTAAATGGCCAACCAACAACTATCGCTTTTACAATTCCAATCTCATTTAAATTACAATAAGAAAAGCCAAAACAAATTGTATCGGCTTTTTTAAAAAATCAAATAAGATAATTACAACTCTAAAACAGCATTCTTTGTTCGTAAAAATTCATTGTATTGACCTTTAAGCTTTAATATGAAAACCATTTTAATACGCATAGCCATAGTACTTATCTCTTGTAATGCGCTATCACAAACCACAAATTACAACCCATTTCTAGAAAACAATTTTGCAACTTTTAAAGATTGTAACACGACGACAAGTAGTGCTGCAGAAGAATGCTTTAGAAAAATTTTGATCACAAACTTTGAGGCTTCATTTGACTACCAAGAAGAAAAGACAGAAACAAATACCAACGGACGATCTGTTTATTTTAGTTTTAAAGTAGATTCTATTGGTGAAATACACAAGGTTGATTTCTATGATTCTGATGACGAAATAATCAGAGAGCCACTAGATGGTTCCATAGCGCAATTACCAAAAATGACACCTTCTACAGAAGATAATATTAAAGGTAACACCACTTTTATTTTAGAGCTAAAAATTACTCCCGAAGAAAAGACACTATTTAAAATTATTGATATTAAAACTAGATTTGAAAAACCTAAAACCAAGAAAAATGAAAATTCAGAAGTTATTGAATTTAACATCATAGACAAAGTACCTGTATTTCCCGGATGTGAAATAGAAAGTGAGCAGCAGCGAAAACAGTGCTTTCAAGGAAAAATGATGAAACACATCATGAAGAACTTTCGCTATCCAGAATTTGCACAAGAAAAGGGAATACAAGGAAGAGTGAACGTTATATTTATGATAGATAAAGAAGGCAATATAACAGCTATAAAAACCAGAGGATCTCATCCTGTATTGGAATTAGAAGCAAGAAGAATTATCGCTAAACTACCTCAAATGGAGCCAGGAGAAGAAGACGGAAAACCTGTTAAGGTCCCCTTCTCTCTCCCAATAACATTTAGACTTCAATAAAACACAAAAAAGCCGAAACAAATTGTTTCGGCTTTTTTTTATGAAATTTAATATGATAATTATAACTCTAAAACTGCATTCTCTGTGCCTGCAAATTCATTCCATTGATAACGATCTGCCTCAGCTTCATTAACATAAGTATCATCTATAAGGTATCTAAATTCATAAGATGCCTCCTTAGGTAAGTCCATAGTGCCTTTAAAAGTACCATTCTTTAATTTCCTTAAAGTTCCTTTTTTAGGATTCCAATTATTGAAATCTCCTACTACATAAACTTTAGAAGCTTCTTCTGCTGGCACTGTAAAAGTCACTTTACATACCGGCTTACTTTTTAAATACTGTTTTGTGATAGCCATAGCGTTGTCGTTTAAATTCAGTACAAATCAAATCAATATATAATTGATAAACAATTAGTTAACATCGATTTATCAAATTAGTAAATTTACATTTACAAAAAATCAGAATTCTCAATTAAATGTAAGAATTTTTTGTATTTACAAAGTCTTTACTTCGTTTTTTTTATGACATTTATAACTTTAGCAACATTTTTAATCGTATTATAGAAATGAAAACTTAGTCTAATACCCTCTCCACGCTGTGAACACATAATATCATTATTAAGGAGCGCATCAAACATTTTTTGATTTCCCGTAATATTAAAAATGGTACTATGCTTATCTCTTGCCAAGACGGTAGCTTCCAGTACTTCTAATTTCGAGAACTCTTGAAAAGCATAAGCACTCAAAGCGGCATTTGCGTCACCAATAACCTTCATCCCAATACCCGATAAAAAATCAAGAGAACATTTTAAGCTACCAAAACTTAAGGTATCTAAATGGCCTGGCTCAAAATGTTTGACAAATTTAATCGTATCAAATCCATCAACGACACCATTAGCAGAATTAAAACCGGCGGTTTTCAACGTAAAGCGATTCTTAATCTCTTCCTTAAAAAGCATGAAACCGTTACCACTGCCCGCAAGCAACCACTTATAACCACTAGCCCCTAAAACATCTATTGCCGAATTATCAAAATCAAAATCTTCTGTACCACAGAACTGAGTTCCATCGGCTATAATTAATAATTCTGGAAATTCCGCTTTAAGTTTAGCAAGAAAATCCAAATCGATCTTAATCCCATTTACCCATTGTACAATACTAATTGCCAAAATGGTAATTTTCTCTGATTTGATTTTTTCTACAATGTTTTCTTCTAAATTTCCTTGAAGTATAGCTACATAGTGCACATCAAAACCACGGCTCATAAACGGCCATTTTAGAGAAGGGTAATCATCATCTAATAACAATACCTTATTTGAAGCATCTAAGCCCTCTAACAGCATATTCATTCCTAATGAAAAGTTCTGAACCAAGGCTACATTCTCATTTTTACAATTAAAAAAAGCCCCTACAGTGGCTCTCACCTGTGTTATTAACTTTGCCGCCTTAAGTTTAAAATCACTACCTCCAATTAAATAATCTAAATCATGTTCTTGACGCCAATCTAAAAGGCCGTCATACATAATTCCGTAGGCTGCTGTATTTGCATAGATGGTTTGATCTAAAATTGGAAACTCTTTAATTATCTTTTGCATGATGATATGTTAAAATAGGATTATACTATCTTTGTTAGTAAAGATACTAATTGAGATGTTTTTAAAAGCTAAAAAAGAATCGGATATAAATTTAGAGCAGCATGAGTTATTAGAACATGCTCAAATACGTATTAAGCAAAAGAAGCGCCTTTATGCCCATTTCATCATTTTTTTAGTAGGTAGTGTCTTTTTAGTTTTAATTAATAAAATACTCAAATATGGCGAAGCCTATGACTGGTTTATTTGGGTGATAACGTTCTGGTCGTTTCTATTTGTAATGCACCTTATAAATGTATTTGTTACCCAAAAATTTATGGGTCTAGCCTGGGAACGTAGTCAGAGAGAGAAGTTGGTTAAAAAACAAAAAACACGCATAGCAGCGCTTCAAAAAGAAATAGAAACAGAATTCCCTATTTCTCAAATAAATAAAAAAAAAGAAGATTGAAAACAGTTACTCTAATAGCAGCTGCAGCTGATAACAATGCACTGGGCAAGGATAATGACCTGCTTTGGCATCTCCCTGACGACTTTAAGCGCTTTAAAGCGCTAACTACCGGTTATCCCATAGTCATGGGAAGAAAGACCTTTGAAAGCTTTCCTAAACCACTACCCAATAGAACGCATATCATTATCACTAGAGACAAAAATTACAAGACTGTCTTTGAAAATTGCAAGGTGGTACATTCTTTAGAAGAAGCCCTTATTGTAGGCAATCAACTAAACAACGCAGTATTTATTATTGGCGGAGGTGAAATATATGCTTTAGGTCTTGAAAAAGCAACATGTATAGAACTCACTAGAGTCCACGGAAATTTTGAAGCAGATGCTTTTTTTCCTGAATTTGATGAAAATAAATGGGAATTAATAAAAGAAGAGCATCACCCAAAAGATGACAAGCATAAGTATGCTTTTACCTATTTAACCTATCAGTTAAAAATCTAAAAAATCTACAGAAACCTCATAATCTGTTAAAAAATATTTTAACTCATCAGCATTCTTATTGCTATAAAACTGATGCTTTGATAGCTGATCACTTGCAGAAAGCTTAAATTTCTCTAGAATACTTTTAGTGTGTTTTGCAACCGCTTCTCCAGAATCTATTATCGTAACCTTGTCTGATACTATTTCTTGAATTACTGGAATTAAATAAGGGTAATGTGTACAGCCTAAAACTAGATAATCTATTCCTTGGTGTATCATTGGGTTTAAGTATTTAAGTAAAAGATTTCTTACCTCAACACCATTAACCTTACCGGACTCTATTAACGGAACTAAGCCTTCACCATCTTGATCAATAACAGTAATACCTTCTGAATAATTTTTTGATGTTGTATTAAAAAGGGCACTGGTCAAAGTACCTTTGGTGGCCAACACCCCAATAGTTTTAGATTTTGAATTAAGTGCCGCTGGTTTAATAGCAGGCTCAATCCCTATAAACGGAATATCATAGGTTTTTCTAAGGTAAGCTATTGCGTTTGTCGTAGCTGTATTACAAGCTATCACGATAATTTTACATCCTAGATTTAATAGAAATTCGGTGTTTTTTATGCTCAGGTTTAAAATCTCATCAGCAGATTTTTCACCATAAGGTGCATTCTTACTATCTGCTAAATAAATAGTATCCTCATTAGGTAATAATTTATGTATTTCTTTCCAAATAGACGTTCCTCCAACACCAGAATCAAAAATACCTATAGGTTGTAAATTCATAAGACTAACAAAGAATAATTATAGTTTAAAGTTACATTAAAAACCACGTTCAAAAAAAAACATGTATAATTTTAAATAAAAAAAGCCCACATAAAGTGGGCTTTTAAATTTATACAAGATTGAATTAGAATCCTAATTCCTTTTTCACTAATGGTAATAAATCTGTTCCTTTAGCTACGATTACACCGCTACCTTGAGAAGAATCTAAAACATAGTTTACACCTTGAGCAGCTGCTACTTTCTCGATAGCTGCTTTAGCTTTATCAGAAATAGGGCCTAACAAAGCAACTTGCTTAGTTTGTAATTCTTGACTCGCTTTTTGTTGAGCACTTTGAATATTTTTTTGAGCTTCTTGTAGCTCTACAGTTCTTTTCTGATTTTCTTCATCTGACTTACTAGGAGCTTCACTCTCGTACTGCTTAAATTTCCCTTGTAAAGAAGTCATTGAACTTTGAATATCTGCACCATACGTTTGCTCTAACTTTTTAAGTTCAGCTTCAGCAGATTTCATCTCTGGCATTGCAGACATAAGTTCTGTTACGTTAATATGAGCCATTTTATTTTGCGCGTTAACAAAACTTGTAGCTCCTACAAATAATACTACTGCTACTACTATTCCTTTTAAATGTTTCATGATTTTCAAATTACTTGTTTTGAGTGTTAAATTAATGGTTTATTCCCGCCTGGGAGCTTTTTGAGTTTAAAATTTTTAATTATTTTCTTTTTCTTCTTCTTGAGTCGCTTTTTTCTTTGCCTCACGTTCTTCTAGCAACTTTTTGCGTCTAGCTTCATACGCTTTTTTACGGTCTTCACGTAATTTCAACTGCTCTTCTCGCTTGTCCGTTGCAAGTTTCTCTCTTGTTTCCTCTGCATCTTTAGATTGTTCTAGCCTTTCCTTATAAGCATCAGTCATTTCTCTTTCTACTGGCTCTAAATCGCGCTGATTGATCTTCTCTCTTGCAGCACTAACTTTACGTGTTCTAGAGATAGCTTTCAAAACCAAATCACTAATATCTAATCTTTTCTCTGCATATAACATAACCACATCTGCAGATTTATCAAAAATCATATCATAGTTCTTACTCTGACCAATTTTCTGTACTTCCGTAAAAACCTGGTCTTGTATGGGCTGTATTAAACGCTGCTTTGACAAAAACAAATCTCCTCCTGGCCCAAATCTATCTTGTTGGTAATCGAACATTTCCTTTTCAAGAAGGCTAATTTCTTCTTCGCGCTCTTCAATAAGTTCTGCCGTTAATAAAACTTTTTCCGCCATCAAATCCTTTTTCATTTGATCAACAGCACTTTTTTCTTGTTCTATTTCAAGCTTCCATTTCTGAACTTTACTATCCAATTGCTCGTTTGCCTCTCTATACTCTTCTACATTTTCTAAAATGTACTCCATATCAATATATGCTATTCTCACACCACGTGTTTGAGAGAAGCCATTTATGGACCACAAAATTGCACTGATAACTAAAAGAACTTTTGTTTTCATTTCGTATACATTTACTATAATAGAAAATACCGTGCCAAAATAATTAAATTATTTAAGAATGTTATTAAATTCTACAATTTAACTGCAAAAAACAGTTTTTATCTAACCAATAACAAAGAAAACACGTATTACTATCAAAATTAATACTATTATTAATTAATTTGATAGTAATACGTGTTTAATATTTTTACATTGTTTAAAATTGTTGACCAATAATAAAGTGTGTCTGCCAACCGCTTGGTCCTACAGAACCTGGGTTTAAATCGCTATCAAAACCATATCCAAAATCAATACCTAATAAACCAAAGGCAGGCATAAATATACGCAAACCAGCACCTACTGATCTTTTTATCTCAAAAGGGTTAAATTCTTTAAAGCTAGAAAATGCATTTCCACCTTCAGCAAATACAAGACCATAAATAGAAGCAGATGGTTTAAGCGTTAAAGGATACCTAAGTTCCATAGAGAACTTATTATAGATAAGTCCACCAGCTTGCTCAGTTGCATCCGAAAACTTGTCTGTCACATAAGGGGTTATTGATTGATTCTCATACCCTCTAAGCGCTACATTTTCACGCCCATCTAAAGTAAAATTACCCATACCATCTCCACCAACAAAGAAACGTTCGAAAGGTACATCACCAACACTACTATTATAATTACCCAAGAAACCAAACTCTGCGTTTGTTCTTAATACTAAAGATTTATTACTCACATTACCAATTAAGGTCGTATACCAATCTCCCTTGAAATTTACTTTATAGAATTCTAACCACTTAAAACGCTCACGTTCTATACGCTCTATCTCTTCTGTTTTCGCAGCATTAGACTCAGTACTGGCATAAACCGCAGCTTCATCTTCATTTAATTGCTTATAATCTTTACCATTCAATAAAGACCATGGCGGTGTGAATTTTGCTTTAATTTCAAAATTAGATCCTGATGTAGGGAAAATTGGGTTTGTTCCTGCAGATCTCCTAGAAATACCTAAGGTATACGCAAGAGAATTAACTTTACCATCTCCAAAATTAAAAAGCCCTAAGTTATAATCTTTAAAATCATACAATTGATACCCTACAGAATGTGATATGGTAAAGAAATCATCTGGCCATTGCACACGCTTAGCGATCCCTAAAGTAATACCCGTAATAGAAAATTGCTGATCTTTATTAACCTCAAATCTTCCGTTATTACCATAAGATGCTCTAAACTGCTGCGTTCTAGATAAAGACATATTAAAACCAACTGGTTTTCTTCCCCCTAGCCAAGGTTCTGAAAAGTTTAAGCTATACACTCTATAGGTCTGGCTCGCTTGTAAACGCAAAGCAAAGGTCTGACCATCTCCCATTGGGACTGGCTTATAAGATTCTCCATTCAATATGTTTTTAATAGAGAAATTACTAAAAGACAAACCTAATGTTCCGATGAAACCACCACCACCATAACCACCTTGTAGTTCTATCTGACTTGAACCAGATTCTACTAAACTATAATTTAAATCTACAGTACCCGAGTTAGGATCTGGATTTAAAACATCTGGTTTTACATTCTCAGCATCAAAATAACCTAAAGCACCAAGTTCACGGATACTTCTAATAATATCTGCTTTATTGTATTTCTGACCTGGTCTTGTACGTAATTCACGATACACTACATGATCATTTGTTTTATCATTACCATCTATGGTAACATGGTTAAGAAAAGTTTCTTTACCTTCTATAATACGTATTTCAAAATTAATAGTATCATTCGCTGCAGACATTTCTACAGGGTTAATACTAGAAAACATGTAGCCATTATTCTGATATAAACTAGTTATATCATTTGGATCTGGCTTTGTATTATCTGCAATTCTTTCCTTAAGTAATACCCCATTATAGGTATCTCCTTTTCTAATCCCTAAAACAGAACTTAATTGTCTATCCGTATAAACCGTATTCCCAACAAAATTTATTTCTCCGAAATAATATTTATCACCTTCTTCTACCTTAATAGTTATATCTATAAGATCATCCCCATTGTTAGAGATAGAATCAGAAATAATACGTGCATCTCTATACCCCTTTTCAGCGTAAGTCTCTACTAATTTAACCAAATCTGCATCGTAATCCTCAGGGATATATTTAGATCTTTTAAGTGTTAAAATGTTTTTAAGGGATTTTTCTTTTGTCTTTTTAAAGGCTTTCTTAAGTCTCTTATCTGATAATTTCTCGTTTC